>JAAZDR010000228.1 GCA_012512705.1 Bacillota bacterium | reverse complement strand
GTTCTAGGTATACTAATGCCTCCCCAGGGTAGCCGGAGCCTGCGGCACTGCTCTTTCCCAAGCTGTATTCTATAGGATAGACCAGTAACAGGTAGTTGATTACAATATTTAGTTTTTCTCCTCTCGGGAGCGAACCAAGATAGAATATCGCCCGGCGGCTGCCTGAAGGGTCGGTAATAATATGCTGTGGCTTCGGGTCAAAATGCTCTGCAAGCAGCTTTTGGTAAGGCGAATCCGGAACTGTAGGCAGAGGTACTTCTGCCTGTATCCCCCTTGCAGTTACGTTGCCATCATTGCTGACTGTTATGATTACTTCCATTTCTCTAACCAGCGGTCTGCCGAGTTGAAAAGAGTCATTAGCTCTATTTTGCTCTGTAGCAGTAGCTGCTTCGGCTTGCAGCTGTAATGAGCCCATTGCCAAAATTATCGCTAGTAACAGTGAGAGTGACAACGACAAAAGATCCTTAATACCCCAAACACGTATTTTTTTCATTTAATTTCTCCCTTTCCAAGGGGAGAACCGGAGATCCGCAAAAGAAAAATCCGTTCTTCGGTAGCCTGGCGATCCTTTAATACTGGACCCATAGCTTTGCGTCCCCGTTTCACAACGGGTTTGCCTTTAGTCGGATCGGAGTTTCCCCTGTTTTTGAAAACATATTGCTCCTCTGCCTTCTTGGCAGAGTATAAATTGTTCCTTATAATATACATCGACAACTGAAGGGGAAAAATAAGGGGTCAATGAAAAATTAGTTTAGTTAATGATCGCCTTTTTTTTACATAAATAAATTATTTTTGCATACAATGGCAGGTATTCCATTTTTCTTGTAGAATTTTTGTAACATTAAGTATGGGGAATTTTTGAGGTGGGCACAGGCATGCATTCCATCAAAATGAGAATACATGAAAAAGAGGATCAGCATCTAAAGGTGCAAACCCTTGGTAGATTTCGAATAGCTAATAAATCCGAAACTGTTCAACGTAACAATATTTACTCTCACAAAGCGTGGGAGTTATTACAGTTCTTTTTTAGCAACAGGGGAAAGGTGCTCACTAATGACTATATTATCGATAATTTGTGGCCGGATTCTGATTACGCACATCCTCGGGCGACGTTGCGAATGCAAATTTATCGTATGCGAAAACTATTAGAAACTACTTTGCCGGACTGGACCGATTATTTTAGTATATCTTCATTTAAAGGCAGTTATCGCTTGGATATAAGTGATAATTTGTGGTTGGATATAGAGGAATTCGAAAACCTTTACCTTAAGGCTTCCCAGCTTTATGATAATCATCCTGCGGAAGCTGTCAAATTATACCGCAAAGCTGTTAGTTTGTACAAGGGAGAATACCTTCCGGAAATAACTTCAAGCCTTTGGGTTCTTCCTCTGCGGAATTATTACCGAAACCTTTATTTAAAAAGCGTGCTTGATTTAATAATACTTTTGCGTGACGCCAATAGGTTCTCTGAAATTATTGATATATGTGAGGAAACTTTCTTAATTGAGCCATTCGAAGAGGAGCTACACGTTCAATATCTCAATGCTCTATTGAAAGAAGAGAAAATACAGAAGGCGCGGACACACTATGAACATATTACGTCAATGATGTATGAGGAAGTTGGTGCTAAGCCTTCTAGCGCACTGAAGGATATTTATCGTATTATTAAAGCGGATAGTGAAGCTGTTGAGTTTGATGTGAGCTATATTCAACAGATGCTTAAATGTCATGAAGATGTTTCAGGTGCTTATTTTTGTTCCCCTGAGGTTTTTCGCTCTATTTACGGCCTGGAAAGGCGTCAGGCGGAAAGAACAGGTCAGCCAGCAGTGGTAGGTTTGTTAACACTTACTTCTTCCGGTTACAGCCTACCGCCAGCTAATCTCCTCAAACAAGAGATGAAAATATTGGAGAGCACAATAAAAAACAGCCTCCGAAAAGGCGATATTGTCGGCCGGTGGAACGAGGCACAGTTTATTTTGCTCCTTCCTTCTTTACAGGAGGAAGATGCAGAGAAGGTGTTCCAGCGCATCAAGAATGGATATTATAAAAAAAGATTGCACAAAGAGATTCGTCTGCGCAGCACCTCTCAGGCGTTATTTCCTAGAAATAAAGAATAATGAATAGAAGCAACAAAGTATGAGTGCAGCCCTTAAAGGGCTGTTTTTTTATTAGTGCGCCAGTATGAGCAGTGGCTATTCTTCATTGGCGTTACACATATGTTACTCCTATGTTACTGATTTGTGCTCCCTGGTCTGTATACTTAAAGATAATCATGAATCCCTTTCAATTTATTAGTTTATAAGGAGAAAAAGAAATGTTAAAAGGCGAATCAGGTAACCACCTTAAAATAGGGGGTTCGACCTTCATGGTACGCATCCTCTTCCGGCAAAATGCAAGCTGGCAGGGCGAATTGCACTGGCTTGAGCAAGATAAGAAATGCTCGTTTCGCAGCCTCCTAGAGCTAGTTACACTCATACAGGCGGCGGTAGATGAAGCGAAAGTACCGAAGTCTGAGTG
>JAAZDR010000227.1 GCA_012512705.1 Bacillota bacterium | reverse complement strand
CTTACAGCTTGAGAGTCTATACCGTAGCAGACACCCGCTTTCTGCAGCGCCTCTTCAACAGCGTTTACATCAATAACATTTTCTTTTTGCTCCACAGCTTTCAAAACGAGCGTCAAGTTATTTTGCGGCGGCTGATCCGCTAAACAATATGAAGTTATAAGGCGCGGGAAAACTGCTGCTTCGGCTATTAGCCCATTATTTTTAACCTTCACTTCGATCTTTTCTTTAACAACATGCTCTTTTTCCACTACTGAAAGCTCTACCACATCCTCGGCAGAAACAGGAAAAGAGTGTTCCATAATTTGTCCGTTGAGCTTGCAGCTTATGCCTTTAACCGGAGTGACTGTTGCCCGCAATCCATTACCAATTGGGTTTTCAACAATCAATCTACCTCCTTTAATTGCTGCAGTCCCATTCTGGTTAAGCTCGTTAAGTCTATCTGGCATAACTCTCCCCCTTATTAAAAAAGCGCCTTATCGGTGCCTTATCCCCTAAATTGCACACCGGTAAGCCTGGCGATCATAGCATTTCGCTTTAGACCCAATAGCTTTGCGCCCCTGCTTTTCAACAAGTTTGCCCTGAACGGTTTTGTTTTGACATTAATTTAGTATAAAATGAAATTCTTGTCAATTATGGCTCAAAAACGGCTGAAAACTATAACCCCAAGAAACGCAATATCGCTACTGCAGCCATCCCGACCAACACCGTTGGGAACATCTGCCTGGTTTTCCAGGCAACAAGAAAAGATGGGAGTGCTGCCCAAAGGAAATGGTTTCCCGAATTGATCGCTAAAACTTCTCCTTGCACGAGAACAGTCGGTCCCAAAAGGGAGGCCAGCACAGCAACGGGAACATATTTGAGCCAGCGTATCACAGGCCCAGGCAAAGAGTGACGGGCGATTAACAAAAGGGGCAGAACCCTGGGAATATAAGTTACAACAGCCATTAAAAGGATGAGGGTGAAAATTTGTCCATCCATCTTTCACAAAACACTCCAATCGTTGCCGCAATCACAGTGGCCAGGATCACATTCCAATTGCTGCTCAAAAAAAGATAAAAGAAAACAGATGCAGAAGCAGCAAGTACAGCAATAACTACTTGAAGGCGATTAACGATCTGCATCATCAACAGGGCAATAAACATCGCCGGCAGGGCATAATCAAGGGCAAGTGCTTTTGTATCTGCCAGGAGTGTACCTGTCCAGGCCCCAAAGAAAGAGCTTGCAATCCAGGCTAATTGTGGTACTAGGTTTATCGTTAACAGCTCTACCTTACCCGGTACTCCATCCTTTGCAAAAACACTTGTATGCACGGCAAAAGACTCATCCGTTATCTCAAAGGCAAACCAGGAAAGAAATGGGCGGCTTAAATGTCCCAGATAGGGCGCCAGGGCAGCACTCATCAGCATGTGGCGTAAGTTCACGAGAAAAGTTGTTGCTGTGATCGTTGCCGTATTCGCTCCCGCAGCGATAAGACCGGCAGCGATAAGTTGGGCGGAACCGGCATAGACAAAGACCGACATGAGTACTGCTTCCAGCAGAGTTAAGCCTGCTTGGGAAGCAAGCACTCCGTATGCAAAGCCAACCGGGAGATAACCAAAAACAACTGGCAGAGCCCTGCCCGCTCCCCGCACAACCTCCGGCAGCACTCGTCTCCATCTTTGTATATACCAATCAAACATTACCAACCATCCCCCTAAAGACAGGCAAAAAATAACTTTTTTACTCCCTGAAAAAAGAGAAGCCAGGGGAATAATTAACGTTACCCCCAGCAGTTCTCATCTGACTAGACACGCAGTGTATTCGTGTTTTATTTCCACTCTTCTTTTTTGATCACTGTATCTCTGCCTTTTTTTTCAAAGCGATAGAAAGCTTCCACACCAATATTGTGAGAACGGATGATTCCCAACGCTTCCTCTTTGAAAGCGGTTTCTATCTTTGCAGCCAGGCCACAGCTTGAACTTATGCTTCGCGGCACAGGGATCAGTATCCTTTCGCCTTCTCCAGGCTGCATTTTCCCCCAGAGCCCTTCAAATTTAATCGCTTGCGAAGTATTTTCAAAAGTTAAGACATAATAAGCCATTAATTCGATGTCCTCTGTAATTTTTTCCTTCTAGGCGTTATTTTTAACGGTTACAGTTAGATAAAACTCTTTTCCATCCTTTTCCACAGAAACTGCATAGCGGTATCTTTCCGCCAACCGCTTGATATTCTCCATCGCTACCGGGCTGTCTACATGTATAATAACCTTTTCTTCTCCACTTGACAACTGTTGAAAAGCATTTTGAGCCATCATCACCGGCTCCGGACAGGACCTGCCGCGAGCATCTACCTTAATTTCCTGCATCTAACTTCACCCCTCCTTTACCTGACAAAAAAAGCCGATAATTTGAGCAGGCAGCTGCCACGCAGAGCAAAAATAAAAGCACTACCACCCCGCCAATTTTCCCTGCAGTAGGAACGCCCGCCCCACTGGCTGCCAGGCCAAAATTATGTGCTATCCCTGCTCCGACGATATAGCCAACAACAGTGATAAAAGCATCGCTGTCACCCTCACCGCTCATGATTAATTGGCGCAAAGGGCAGCCGCCAAGCAAAATTGAACCAAAGCCGACGGTAAACATCCCCAAAAAATTCCAAAGACCATCATTATGTGCAACAGGCTGCTCATAAAAACCGGGATTGAAAAAGCCAAAGTAAAGATTACCTACCAGAGCGACCAAAAAGATCATCAGGAAACCATACAAAAGATGCGGGTCGCGGATTAAAAACAGATCGCGCACGCCGCCGGCCATGCAGAGCCTGCTTCGCTGGGCCAAAGCACCTATTAACAGCCCTGCTCCTAGAGAGAGCAAAACCGGTGCAGCCATAGAACCGGGACCTTCGGTGCTGAAAAAAATAAAGGACGGAGCTGCAAGGCAGAGAATTAATAACCCTACAGCAGTTAGCGGTGCCAAAAAACCATTAATATTCGCCTGCGGATAACTGCGCCCCAAGGAAAAGCCGTTTCGCAAGAAAATGGTGCCGCCATAAATACCGGCAACAAAACCGAGCAGGCCCACTAAGGCATTGAGATCACCGGCAGCAAGGCGTAAAACCATGCGCAGGGGGCAGCCGAGAAAAAGAAGTGCTCCAGCAACCACCGCTATGGCCACGAAAAAACGCAGCAGGGGTGCTGCTCCACCGCGGGAACGAAACTCACCGAACAGCAAAGAAATGAGAAATGAACCAAGAATAAAGCCGATTATCTCTGGCCGTAGATACTGCACAACTTCGGCTCGGTGCAGCCCCAGCGCGCCAGAGATATCCCGGAGGAAACAAACAACGCAGATGCCCATGTTTGCCGGGTTCCCCAGCACAACCAGTATAACCCCTAAAGCACCCACAACCGCGCCGCTGAAAATGATCATCTTCTGGTTTGACAAAATTTTGACCTCCTATCCTATTAGATTAAGTTTGTCTAACCGTATAATAAAGCTTTCTAGCGTAAATTACCAATTGTTATTATTGATAACTACTTTATTCTTTATAGATAATTTCTATAAACCTTTACTAAAGGCTGCCTATTTACTTATAATAGAGTCAAGATATTTTAAGCTAATGTGAGGTAATAAATGGACTTTCATCAGTTAGAGATCTTCACTATGGTAATGAAGTATAAAAATTTTTCTCGCGCTGCTGAAGCGCTCTACCTAACTCAGCCTACGGTCAGCGCACATATTAAATCGCTGGAAAAAGAGCTTTCCCTGACCCTTTTTGAACGTCAAGGAACTAGGCTTCGCCCTACGAAAAACGCTATTGTCTTAAACGAATACGCCCGCAATCTACTTGCACTCAAGGAAAAAACGCTCTATGCTTTGCAGAAACAGCAATCAATTGCTGCCACTGAATTGGAGATTATCGCCAGCAGCGTGCCGGTAAGCTATCTGCTTCCGCAAGCTGTATACCGTTTTCAGTCTCTTCATCCCAGCGTTACTTTTAATATCGTCGAGGACGACACCAAGAACGTGGTGCGCAGGATTTATGACGGCAACTACCATTTTGGACTGGTGGGCGAGTTTATCCCGCGGGAACGACTGGAATATATTCCTATAGCTAACGACGAACTCGTTCTCATTGCTTCACCAAAAATAGCAGCTAAAATGGGCTGGCAAAACAAAACACAGCTCAGTATTTTAGACTGCCAATCATGCCCTTTTATCCTCAGGCCGCCGACATCGGGGACAAGAAGGCTGTGGGAAAATGCACTGCTGAACAAAGGGCTCTCGATCAAAAATTTCAATATTGCCGCTATCGTTCACAGCAGTGAAGGGGTAAAAGAAATGGTTGCTGAAGGTTCAGGGGTCTCTGTTGTCTCGGCACTGACGATCAGGACACACCTGCAGGCCGGCACTCTGCAGGCCTTTAAGTTCAGCGATCTGCATCTTTGCCGCAAATTTTACCTTCTCTCTCGTAAAAAAAGAGTGCTGCCACCGGCGGCACACCTGTTCAAAGAGTTCATCCAATTATTTTTCCAGGAGGATAAGTGCGTTGAAAAAATTATACGCTGATAATGCGGCAACTAGCTTACCCAAACCACCGCAGGTGATCGAGGCCACCTGCAACTTTCTTAAAGAGATCGGCTGTAACCCCGGACGCGGTGGTTACCGTCTGGGGCTTGAAGCTTCACGTATGGTTTTCCGCGCGCGGGAACTGCTTGCCTCTTTTTTTAATGTCGACAGGGCTGAGAGAGTCGTCTTTACAAGCAATGTTACACATTCCCTAAATATATTGCTCAAAGGATTATTAGAACCTGGGGATCACGTTGTAACCTCTTCTATGGAGCATAATGCCGTTACCCGCCCCCTCGCGCGGCTTGGAAAAGAATGGAAAATTCGCGTTACTACGGTGCCTTGCGCAAAAGACGGCACCCTAGATCCCGCCGATCTTCGCAAGGCCCTGCAGCGGGAAACTAAACTGGTAGTGCTTACACATGCATCCAATGTCACAGGGACAATTCTTCCTGTGGCAGAGATCGGCGAGCTCTGTGCTTCCCGCGGCATCTATTTTGCTATTGATGCGGCACAGACAGCAGGAATAATACCGCTGGATTTTAATGCTTTACAGCTTGACTTCCTCGCCTTTACCGGACACAAGGGGCTTCTCGGCCCACCCGGCACCGGAGGACTCTGTCTCAGCGAAAGAGGCGGGCGAGCACTGAAAAGTCTAATGGAAGGAGGGACAGGGAGCCAGAGCCACCTTGCGCAACAACCGGAAGAGCTCCCGGATAAACTGGAATGCGGCACCCTGAATACTGCAGGGATTGCCGGACTGGCCGCCGGGGTGCAATTTATCAATGAAAAAGGAGGGCCAGCCTACTTTCAAGCGCAGGAAGGCAGGCTGCTTAGCGCTTTTTTAGACGGCCTGCGTGAAATTAAAGGAATTACAACCTATGGACCGGGGGAACAGCAAAAACAAGCAGCTACCGTGTCCATAAACATTGAAGGTTGGGATGCCGGGGAACTAAGCTATATCCTTGACCAGGAATACGGCATTATGACCCGCTCCGGGCTGCATTGCGCTCCTGATGCGCACAAAACAATCGGTACTTTTCCGAAAGGGACGCTGCGTTTTAGTTTTGGCGCTTTTAATACCATGAAAGATATAGAAGCGATCCTCGAAGCTTTACGTCAATTAAAAACACTTTAAAAAAAGAAGTTGGCCGGACGCAGACTTGCGTCCGGCCTAATGTTTATTAATGCAGTGCGCCCATTGATAAGCTTACTCTTCGCGCTTGCTCATTATCAGCCTCAATGCTTGCTCTGCTTTTTTCATCTGCTCTTCAACAGCGCATGGTGCTGTTCCTCCCCGCACCTTGCGGGCATGGGCAACACGCAGCGGGTCAAGAACCTCTTTTATATCTTCAGTAAATAAAGCATGAAATCTTTCACACTGTTCGAGATCAAGGTCCTGTAATAAGATCCCCTGTTCTTGGCAGTAAACAACCATCGCCCCGACAACGCGGTGTGCTTCCCGAAAAGGAAGCCCTTTTCTCACAAGATAGTCTGCCAGATCGGTGGCGTTAGCAAAATCCTTCCTTACCGCATTACCCATCTGCTTTTCTTTTACCCGCATCGTTTCGATCATCCCGCTGTAAAGCGGCAGTAGCATTTTCAGTGTGTCTATCGTATCGAAAAGGCCCTCCTTATCTTCCTGCAGATCTCTATTGTAGGTCAGAGGCAGACCTTTAAGCACTGTCAGGAGAGCGAAAAAATGTCCATACACACGGCCTGTTTTTGCCCGACCGAGTTCAGCGACATCGGGATTTTTCTTCTGAGGCATGATGCTGCTCCCCGTTGTATAAGCGTCATCGAGCTCGATAAAATCAAATTCGGATGAGGACCACAGAATCAATTCTTCACTCAGACGGCTGAGATGCATCATCAGCAGAGAGGCAAAAGCAAAAAACTCGAGCACAAAATCCCGGTCCGAAACAGCATCCATGCTGTTCTCATAAAGAGCGCCAAAGCCCAGCTTTTCAGCAACATATTCCCGATCTATGGGGAAGCCGGTGCCAGCAAGGGCGCCTGCGCCTAGAGGCATGAGATCAGTGCGTGCAAATACACCCTGCATCCGCTCACGGTCGCGTTGCAGCATCCAGAAATAGGCGAGGAGGTGGTGGGCCAATAGTACTGGCTGGGCCCGCTGCAGGTGAGTGTAACCGGGCAGAACGACTCCTTTATAACGATGCGCGGCCTTTAAAAGCTGTTCCTGCAGCCCCAAAACCAGCTGCTCAATATTGTAAAGCTCCCTTTTTAAATAAAGGTGCAGATCAAGGGCTACCTGATCGTTTCTGCTGCGAGCTGTATGCAGCTTCCCTCCGACCGAGCCGATCTTCTCGATCAGGCGCTGTTCAATATTCATATGGATATCTTCCAGCGCCAGATCAAAGGGGAACTCCCCCCGCTCGATCTCTTTGCGTATCTCTTCCAGACCGGCGCTAATCTTTTCCGCTTCTTCAGCACTGATAACGGAGCAGCGGGCGAGCATCTCCACATGGGCAAGACTCCCCTTTACATCCTCTTCGGCAAGCCGCTGGTCAAAGGGCAAAGATGCCGTAAATTTTTCCACCAATTTGTCTGTATCTTTTTGAAAGCGTCCACCCCAAAGTTTTTCAGACATCTACAGTTATTCCTCCTCCGGAGAAGCAGTTGGTGAATTGAGCATTGCCTGCACCTTGAGCGGCAGGCCGAAAAGGTTGATAAACCCTTCTGCATCCTTCTGGTTGTAAAGATCATCTTTTTCAAAGGTCGCCAGCTCCGGATTATAGAGAGAGTCTGCAGAACTGCGACCAGCAACGATAATATAGCCCTTATAAAGCTTCAAATGTACTTTGCCGTTAACCCTCTTCTGCGTACTGTTAACGAAAGCATCACAGGCCTGGCGTAGGTTCGAGAACCAAAGGCCGTCGTAGACAAGTTCAGCGTACTTGCTCGCCACCAGTTCTTTAAAATGTAGTGTTTGCCGGTCAAGGGTGAGATGCTCAAGTTCGCGGTGGGCAAACATGAGCAGAGTTCCTCCCGGAGTCTCATAGACACCGCGGGATTTCATGCCTACAAGGCGATTTTCCACCAGATCAACACGCCCGATCCCGTATTCACCGGCAATCTTGTTCAACTTTTCCAGGAGTGCCACCGGATCATGTTTCTTCCCGTCCACAGTGACAGGGATACCCTGCTCAAAACCGATTTCTACATAAAGCGGTTTATCTGGTGTCTCCTCCAGGGGGCGGGTCAAAAGAAACATCTCCTCTTGGGGTTCCGCATCCGGATCCTCTAAAACGCCTCCTTCATAGCTGAGATGCCAGAGGTTTCGATCCATACTGTAAGGCTTTTCTTTTGTCACTGGGACAGGGATGCCATGTTCGCGGGCATAGTCGATGGCATCTGCCCGTGAGCGAATATTCCACTCCCTCCAGGGGGCAATGATCTTTAAATCTGGGGCCAGCGCTTTCACCGCCAGCTCAAAACGCACCTGATCGTTTCCCTTACCGGTGGCGCCGTGCGCAACCGCCTCTGCTCCTTCCTTACGGGCAACTTCCACCAGGGCTTTAGCAATAACCGGCCGCGCGATAGCGGTACCCAGCAGGTACTTACCCTCATAAACAGCCCCTGCTTTTAAGGTGGGGAAGACAAAGTCTTCAACAAATTCGCGGCGCAGATCTTTAATATAGACTTTACTTGCACCAGTAGCCAGCGCCTTCTCTTCCAGGCCAGCGAGTTCCCCTTCTCCCTGCCCCACATCAGCGGCCATGGCGATTACCTCATACTTATATTTCTCCTGCAGCCATTTGAGAATGACTGACGTATCAAGCCCTCCTGAATAGGCAAGAACTACTTTAGCCAATTATAGACCCCTCCTTTTTTATCGCCCATCAGCATTGCCATTAATGCTTTCTGCACGTGAAGGCGATTCTCTGCCTGGTCAAAAACATAGGACTTTTCTCCCTCGATTACTGTATCGGTAATTTCTTCCCCTCGGTGGGCTGGTAAACAGTGCAGGACTATTGCCCGCTCATCCGCTTTTTCCAACAGAGCAGTGTTAAGCTGAAAAGGCAAAAATTCCGAACGCCGCTGCTCGGCTTCCTGCTCCTGTCCCATACTAGTCCAGACATCGGTATAGAGTATTGTCGCCCCTTCAGCAGCAGCATGGGGGTCATTACAGATCTCCACCTTTTTGCCAGGGTGTGCCCTGCTGCGTGCCAAGGCAACAATCTCTTCCTCTGGCTCATAGCCGCAAGGGGAGGCAACAACAATATCCAGCCCCACGGCAGAACAGGCCAGCAAAAGCGAATGGGCGACATTATTCCCATCACCGATATAGGCCAGCTTCTGGTCAGTAAACTTACCAAAATGCTCTTTAATTGTCAGCAGGTCTGCCAGGGCCTGACAGGGATGAAAGCGATCCGTGAGCGCGTTGATTACCGGAACAGAGGCAAAAAAAGCGAGTTCTTCAAGGTCTTCTTGGGCATAGGTGCGCACCATAATCCCATCCACATAGCGTGACAAGGTTCGCGCTGTATCCTTCAGCGGTTCCCCCCGTCCCAGCTGCAAGTCTTGAGCCGCCAAGAAGAGAGCAGTACCGCCCAGCTGCCACATCCCGACCTCAAAAGAAACACGTGTGCGGGTCGATGCTTTTTCAAAGATCATCGCCAATGTTTTCCCTGCTAACAGGGCGTGAGGTTCTCCTTTTTTTTGTTTCTCCTTCAGGACTGCAGCCAGCTCCAAAATCAGCAAGATTTCTTCCGTATTATAATCCTTTAAACTAAGCAGATCCCTTCCAGTAAGCGGCATCTATTTCCCTCCCTGAAAAGCAACAATTACTTTTTCTAGTGCCTCTAAGTAACTGTTCACCTGCTTCTCGGTAACAATATACGGTGGCAAGCAGCGTAAGAT
>JAAZDR010000226.1 GCA_012512705.1 Bacillota bacterium | reverse complement strand
TCTTGATAAGAGCTTTTGTTATCAGTGTTCATTATGTAACCTAAAAAAATAGTATATTAAAAAAAGGAATTTGTCAATCATTTGTATTCGCTTATGGCAAACATAAGGCTGCCGCCGGCAGCTAATTTACCGTTAACCCTTGCTTCCCCTTCTCCTTTGCCAAAAGGCAAACGGATCTGCGTCAGCTCAACATCAAGCATCAGCGTATCCCCTGGACGAACGATCTGCTTAAAGCGAAATTTTTCGATACCGGTAAAGAGAACAAGTTTCCCTTGATGTTCTTCCTTGCTGAGCAGCGCTGCTGCACCGACCTGAGCAAGGGCTTCAACAATTAGCATTCCAGGCATTACCGGCTGGTTAGGGAAATGCCCCTGAAAAAAAGGCTCATTAATGGTCACATTCTTTAAACCCTTCGCTTTCTTACCCGGCACTACTTCTAAAAGCCTGTCTACCAGCAAAAAGGGGTAGCGGTGCGGAATGATCTCCTCTATTTTCCATTCTCTTTCAGTCATCACTCAAACAACTCCTTGTTTGTTTATACGGAAACTATCCGCTGAGTCTTTCGACGTCCCAAATGCGGATAAGGAAACGGCGGTAGATCAGAGCGGCGCGAATTAGTATCTCCAGAAGCATCGCCATCCAAACACCGTTTAATCCGAAGCCGAGGAGGACAAGCAGCAGTGTAATAGCTAGGCGCAGACCGAACATATTCAAAAACGTCAGCAACATAATCCAGCGCGTATCTCCAGCGCCACGCAATCCGCCTCCCAAAGCGGAAATCACAGCGATCCCCGGCTGGGCAAAAGCCAGCAGAACAAGACTGAAACGGGCAAGAGCGATTACTTTTGCTTCCCTGGTAAAGAGACTAAGGACTAGCTCCGGAACAAAAAGATAGCAGATGCCGGCCCCAAGCATGATAAATAGGGCGTACCGCAGAGTGAGCATCGCGCTTTCAAAGGCCCATTGGCGTTTTTCCGCGCCTAGAAACTGCCCGACCAGAGCATTGGCAGCTACAGCAAAGCCGATCCCTGGCAGGTGAGTAATAATAAACGTAAGGTGTAGAATCTGATGAGCAGCGATCGCCAGGGTTCCCAACGAAGCAACAATCATCGTATAAACAATTTGGCTTCCCTGGATCGAAACCTGCTCCAAAGCAGCAGGAACGCCAATCTTAAAAATCCGGCGTAGAATCGTAAAATCAAAACGAAAGTCATCGCGCATAGAGAGCGGCAGAGGGCTATACTTTGTAAACAGGAGGATAAAGGCAACGGTCCCGCCGATGATCCCTGAGGCAGCAGTGGCGATCGCCGCTCCCTGTACTCCTAGGGCAGGAAAGAAGCCGATCCCAAAAATCAGCAAATAATTACCGATAACATTGAGCAGATTAGTAAGGATCATAAAATAAAGGGGTGTACGCGAATCACCTGCCCCTTGAAAAATCCCATTAATCGCAATCATTGTAAAGCGAAACATGATCGAAGTGCTGATAATGCGCAGGTAGCTGGTGCTGAGACCCAAAACTTCTTGATCCAGCTCCTCCATCGCCAAAAGCATCAACTTGATCATCTGTTCCGTAAAGGCAAATATAAAAATGGAAAAAAGGAAGGTAATTAATATAGTTCCTACCAGCGCCTGTCTGGCCACTGTCTTTGCCCGCTCCACCTCACCGGCACCAATATTTTGTGCCACCAGCGTGGTCGCACCCATACTAAAAGCCTGCACAGCGCTTACGGTGAGGAAAAAAAACTGGTTGCTCACTCCTACTGCTGCTACTGCCGCAGCGCCAAGACCGCCAATCATAATCATATCCACCATCTGAACGACCATATTTAAAAAAGTCCGCAGCACCGCCGGCCCGGCAATGGTTAAAACAGTACGCTTTAAATTTGTAGTCTGAACAATTCTCTCTGTAACCTCCGGACTGCTGGCCAAACCGCTACTCCCTTCTCTCAAACCAAAACCCCTTTCCTAAAAATTATGAATATTATCGTTCCATATAATAATACTATACTATAAACCATTTTTGCCGGCAAATGATCCGCAGTTGGACTTTATTACAATTTACAAAAATGGTATAATAGTCAAAAATAAGTTATTTTTACTTATTAATGTAAGGAGGATTTTATCGATGCCCAGTATTACCTTTCTCGGACATGCCTGTTTTCTAATCGAAACCGGCGGCAAAAGATTGGTAACTGATCCCTTCTTAACCGATAACCCCTTAGCCCCCTGTAAACCTGAAGAAATAAAAGCAGATTATATTCTCGTCTCCCACGCCCACTTTGATCACCTTGGTGATACAGAAATGATCGCTAAAACCAACGGTGCAACAGTGATATCGACTGCAGAGATCGCCGAGGATTGTAAAAATAAAGGGTTGAATGCTCATGGTATGCATCTCGGAGGCGGCTACAACTTTGAGTTTGGCCGTGTAAAGCTTGTCCCCGCCTTCCATGGCTCCGGAATCGCCGGCGGACATGCTTGCGGATTCGTTATTGAGTCAGAAGGGAAAAACATCTACTTTGCCGGTGACACCGGCCTCTTCGGCGATATGCAGCTCATTGGTGAACTTCATCCTCTAGATCTCGCCCTACTCCCTATTGGTGATAATTTCACCATGGGCGTTAACGATGCCGCTAAAGCAGCATCACTGCTCAAGGCAAAAAAAATTATCCCCTATCACTATAACACGTGGCCGCTGATCGCGGTTGACCCTGTAGACTTTAAAACGAAAGTGGAAGCGGAGACTACAAGTGAATGTTTTATTCTCAATCCTGGAGAAAAATATTCTTACTAAGGCTGTCCTAAAGGCGGTCGGGGCCGGCTTTACATGAC
>JAAZDR010000225.1 GCA_012512705.1 Bacillota bacterium | reverse complement strand
GTTGACAGTCTAAAGCCTTACAAATTGCATCTAAAAAAGTAAAAAACCAAGTCTATGACTTGGTTTTTTCAATAAAATACAAGACACCTTTTTACGTTCTATGTTTAAACGCTCCACCTATTAAGCCCAAAAGAGCAAAAATTGTATAATACCCTGCACTGCTGATTTCCTTCCCAGTTAATTCAAAAATACCTTGAATAATAAGAATGTTTCCACCGAAAAGTGATACAAACCAACCAACTATTAAACCAAAGATTAAGCCAACTAAAAGCATTGCATTATCGCCCCTAAAAAATTTTTTATGGTTTAATTCAGTCGTTGTAAAGTGCAAAAACTGTTTTTCACTATTATAGAACACTTCGGTTTATCCAGCCTACAAAAACCAGCCATAGTCCTGACGTGTATCGACAACCGCGTCCACATATACGGTGTTTTCCTTGATTTGATAGACCAATAGATACCTTTTCTCCAATAAGAGTTTTCGGTATTTTCCTGACGAAATCAGCTGGTCAACCAGCCATGGATTTCTTTCTGGGAACTGTTCCAATGACTTTGCTCTTACTTGAAAGTCTTCAATTAACCGCGTGGCTGCATGCTCACTAACCTGTGCCAGAAACCGTGCGTGTGATACCAGCATTTGCTTGGCCTCATCGGAAATAACTACGGTGTACCGTTTATTTTCGCTGTCCATCTAGCACCTCTCGGACTGCTGCTTTCATCATAGCAGAGACCTCGTCAATGGAATAACCCGGTTTTCCATTGAGCCTGCCTTCTTCTGCAGCAACCAGATTTTCCCGTAGCCGAAGCATACTTTCCCTTCTTGCAAAAGTTTCAATATCCATGACCACAAGATCCCCTTCTCCGTTTTTTGTAAGATAAACCGGTTCTCCTGACCGCTTGCATAACTCGGAAATCTCATTATAGTTTTTGCGGATTGCTGCGGACGGCTTAATATTCATCGTACAAACCACCTCTCTCGGTAGCAATTTAATATGCTTATTATAAGCTAATTATACTACCACTTAATCGATTTGTCTATAATGCTGATATCTCCTTTACACAGTAAGCTTCGCCGACACAAAATCCCTTTGTTTACCCCACTTTTCCTCAAATAGCCCTTAACAAAGCTATTTTGTCCTATCCTCTTATAGAGCGTAAAAACCGCCGATAAAAATGCTTTTTCAGCACCTTTACCGGCGGGTAACATTACCTAGAACCAGGTACTCCTAATTTTTGTACGTATCCCGGTTTTGAAAGCTTAGCCTATATTATTTTAAGCCTTACTTTGATTGGTCTTTGTTGTTAACTGCGGCTTGTGCTGCGGCTAGGCGTGCTGCCGGGACACGGAAGGGCGAACAGCGTACGTAGTCAAGGCCGATGGCGTTACTGAAAGCAATAGATGATGCCTCACCGCCATGTTCGCCGCAGATGCCAACCTTTAGCGACCCTTTCCGGCCGCGGCCTAATTCCACAGCTTGCCGGATTAAGCTACCAACGCCTTCCTGATCTAGAACAACGAACGGATTCGCGGTAAGGATCTTTTGCTGCAAATAAAAGGGAAGAAATTTCCCTTCAGCATCATCACGGCTGAATCCAAAAGTGGTCTGCGTAAGATCATTTGTCCCAAAGGAGAAGAAATCAGCATCTACAGCAATCTGATCTGCGGTAACACAAGCACGGGGCAACTCAATCATTGTTCCTATACGGTAAGAAAACTTGCAGTTCTTTTCCTCGCTCACTTCGGCCGCGACTTCTTCTATGACGCGGCGCAGAGGAGAAAGCTCATTAACATGGCCAACAAGAGGGACCATGATCTCCACAAGAGGTTCGATCCCTTCTTTAATCAAATCAGCAGCAGCGAGAAAGATACCCCTCGCCTGCATACGGTAAATTTCCGGATAAACTAGCCCCAGACGACAGCCGCGATGTCCGAGCATCGGGTTGGTCTCGCTCAAAGAACGCACCTTTTGTAATAGCTTTTCTTTTTCGCTAATTACATGTGGATCTTCTCCCCGTTCCTTCAGTAAGGCAACCTCGACCGTCAAATCTTCCAAGTGCGGTAAAAACTCATGGAGAGGTGGATCAAGCAAACGTATAGTTACCGGCAGCCCCTGCATCTCTTTGAGAATGGCGTAGAAATCCTCATATTGCATCGGCAACAGCTTAGCTAGAGCCTGGTTTCGTTCAGAAGGAGAGCCGGCGAGAATCATTTCCTGCACTACCGGAAGACGGTCTTGGGCCATAAACATATGCTCTGTACGACACAGACCGATCCCTTCAGCACCAAATTCCCGCGCCCGACGTGCATCCTCTGGTGTATCAGCATTAGTCAGCACTTTTAGCCTGCGCACTTTATCCGCCCAAGAAAGAAAAGTTTTGAATTCCTCACTAAGCTGTGGAGCAATGAGCGGTGCCGAACCACGGAAAACCCTACCGGTTCCTCCATCAATAGAGATTACTTCGCCTTCAGTCACTTTATCCCCGTTTTCAAGAACAAACTCACCTGCTTTTAGGTCAATACGCAGACTCTCACAACCACAGACACATGGTTTGCCCATACCGCGAGCAACGACCGCAGCATGGCTGGTCATCCCTCCACGGCTTGTTAACAGCCCTTCGGCAGCAACAATGCCGTGAATGTCATCTGGCGTTGTTTCTGGACGAACTAGGATCACTTTTTTACCCTGTTTTGCTTTCTTTTCGGCCAGATCTGCATCGAAACAAACCTCTCCAGAAGCTGCCCCCGGTGATGCCGATAAACCGACCGCTATTACATCTAGCTGACAGCTGGGATCAATCTGTTTATGTAGAAGCTGATCAATCTGCTCCGGTTTAATGCGCAGTAATGCCTCTTCTTCATTGATAACACCTTCTTTAACCAGATCAACAGCAATCCTAATCGCCGCGGCAGCGGTACGTTTTCCTGCTCTTGTTTGCAGGATGAATAAGCGTCCGCGCTCAATAGTAAATTCAACATCCTGCATATCACGATAATGTCCTTCCAGCAAGTTACATATTTTTTTGAACTGCTTATCCACTTCTGGAAAGGCTTCTTTTAATGACTCTATCGGCTGCGGCGTTCTAATCCCGGCCACAACATCCTCGCCTTGGGCATTGCGCAAAAATTCCCCATAAAGGACAGGCTCGCCGGTCGAAGGGTTGCGGGTAAAGGCGACGCCGGTTCCGCTATCTTCACCCCAATTGCCGAATACCATGGCCTGAATATTAACAGCTGTACCAAGGTTATCAGGAATTTTGTGAATCTTGCGGTAGACAACAGCTCTTTGATTATTCCAAGAATCAAAAACGGACTGAATAGCCATGATGAGCTGCTTTTCTGGGTCCTGTGGGAAAGGGGAGCCCGCTTTTTTGGCAACTAAGTTTTTAAAAGCAGCAATTACCTGCTCCAGGGCTTCTTCATCAAGCTCAATATCCTCGCGTACTCCTTTTTGCTCTTTCACTTTTTCTAAAATTTCTTCAAAATTATAGTGATCAATCTTCAGTACTACATCGGCAAACATCTGAATAAAACGGCGGTAGCAGTCGAGAGCAAAACGGCGATTGTTAGTAGCTTTAGCTAATCCTTCTGCTGTCTGATCATTGAGACCAAGATTCAAAATGGTATCCATCATTCCGGGCATCGAGACCACAGCACCGGAACGAACTGATACCAAGAGGGGTTCACTCGGATCACCAAATTTTTTCTTTGTTTTTACCTCGATTTTTTTTAATGCTCTTAAAACCTCTTCCTTTAGTCTCGAGGAAATCTGCTGTCCTGATGCGTAATAATCCATGCAGGCAGCAGTGCTGATTGTGAAACCAGGGGGAACTGGGAGACCGATACGGGTCATCTCCGCTAAATTCGCCCCTTTTCCGCCGAGAATTTCTTTCATGTTTGCACTACCTTCCTCAAAGAGAAAGACATGCTGGTCAGTTTTCATTCTGCTCTTCCTCCTTTAAAATGTGCAAGACTTTGTTTGCCAACTCTTCCACAGCTTTATTAGAAACGTCAATTATTGTACATCCAATGCGGCGCATAATTTTTTGGGCATATTCAAGCTCTTCTAAAATCCGCTCCATATTTGCGTAATTAGCATGTGCTTTCAGACCAAGGGCATTTAATCTCTCTTGTCGAATTTGTTGTAAGAGATGAGGTTTAATTGTCAAACCAATAATTCTGCGTGGAGGCACTAAATATAGTTCTTCTGGCGGCTCAATTTCCGGAACAAGAGGAAGGTTTGCCACTTTGACCCGCCGGTGCGCTAAGTACATGCTCATCGGTGTCTTCGAAGTTCTTGATACACCGATTAAGACCACATCAGCCTCAAGCAATCCACGCGGATCTTTGCCGTCGTCATATTTAACAGCAAACTCGACAGCGGCAATACGCCGGAAATAGTTCTCATCGAGGCGCCGCACTAATCCTGGTTCTAAACGCGGATCAGTAGACATAATGCGCGAAAAAGCGGCCATCATCGGGCCCATCACATCAACGGTAGGAAGATTAAACACTGCCGCTTCCTTTTCAATTAGTTCTCTTAATTCTGGCAGCACTAAAGTATAAGCAATCATGCTTCTGTATTTAGAAGCCTCTCTAACTGTTTCCTTAATTTTTTCCGGATCATTAACGTAAGAAACACGGCGGATATCAACTTGACCGGAGTTAAATTGACTGGCTACAGCTTTAACGACAAACTCCGCCGTCTCCCCAATAGAGTCGGAAATTATATAAACAATTGGCTTCGTTTCTAAAACCACTTCGAAAACCTCCTAGCCCCAGCCGGCAATTTCTACTATGAGCCTGGTTAAATTTGTTTTCGTCACACGACCAATCACCTCTAGCGCATCATCCTTCAAAGGACGAACTACCGGAAGTGAATCAACCTCGTATTCAATTATTTTACTCGCCATCTCTAAAACATTTTCTTCAGGTTCCACGGTAACTATATTGGGCATACGCGTCATCACTACCCCTACCGGCATCTTGCTCAAGTCGTTATTACCCATTGAAACCTTTAACAGATCTTTACGTGAAATGACTCCCTGTAGGATGGCCTGATCATCTACTACATAGATTGTACCTACATCCTCTAAAAAAAGGGTTACAATTGCATCATATACAGAAGACTCTTCTCTGATGACTACCGGAACTGACTTTATATCCTTTACCTTTATTTCCCGGAAAATATCGGCGATTAGTGCATTGCGATCCTTTCCTACATAATAATAGCCAACACGTGGACGGGCCGCCAAAAAGCCTGATAATGTCAGGCTCGCCAGGTGAGGCCTTATTGCCGCCTTGGAGATAGAGAGCCTGGAGGCAATCTCCTCTGCCGAAATTGGGCCATCATTTTTGACAATCTCCAAGATTTCTTTTTGTCTAGCATTTAATTCTATCTGCCTCGCCTCCCCTCATCACTAATTAGTATTAAAAAAAGATATAAATATACTATCCTATTAAAATTTTTTCTGCAAATATTATATACTATATTGAGTAACGATTTTCCTTTTTTGAATTTTTTTTAGAATGTTTAATCCTTGATTTTGGAGAAATCCGCAATTCTTAAATATAGCTGTTGCAGACTTTTGAGAAGAGCAAGGCGGTTTTGACGAAGCTCTTTATCCTCAACCATAACCATGACATTATCAAAAAAGAGATCGATCGGTTCACGGAGAGAAGAGAGCTCCTTGATATAAGCATCATAATCCTTGTTTGCCCATAAATCCTGAAGCCTTGAGGAGGCCTGAAGGTACCGTTCATATAACCCCTTTTCACTATCCTCCTGTAAAAGGGCGCTGCGCGGCTCCCGATCGGCAGTTGCCTTATTAGCAATATTTGCTACCCGTGTATACGCTGATAGCACATTTTTAAATTCCTGCCTGTTTAGCCACTTCTGCAGTATAGAAATAATACGATGCATTAAAGCAGGATTAATTAAACCATCTGCACCTAGAAC
>JAAZDR010000224.1 GCA_012512705.1 Bacillota bacterium | reverse complement strand
TTACTAATCACTCAATACTCACAGACGGTCTTTGCCAGTTACCGTATTAATAAATTAGAACGAAAGATACAACTATTAAATGAAGAGCAAAACAGACTTGAAGTAGAGGTGGCAAAGCTTGGCTCTTTGGAGCGGATTGAGAGGGTAGCTGTTGAGGAACTAGGACTGCAATACCCTGACCTAAATCAGCTGCGTTTACTGGAGGCTAGACGGTATTAAGATTATTATGGAACGGGAGCCTGCAGGAGGTTGCTTTATTGAGCAGATATATACAGAGATATAATGTATCAAATTTAACCATAAAAAGGAGAATTATCTTTATATTTTTTATAGTTTTTATCCTTACCGCAGCTTTAATTATTCGGCTCGGGTGGTTGCAGCTTGTGAAGGGGGAAGAGTTGGAACAGCAGGCTAGGGAGCAATGGGAGAGAGAAATTTCGGCCCCCGCTCTTCGTGGTTCAATCTATGATCGTCATGGCAACCTGCTAGCGGGTAGTGCAATGGTGGATACAGTGGTTGCCCTACCCTCACAAATAAAAGATCCGCAGCAAACGGCGGCTATGCTTGCTACTGTTCTTTCTATGGAAGAACAACGGCTGTTGGAGTTGATTAATCGAGATAAAGCAGCTGTTTACGTTAAACGTAAGGTAGAGAAAGATGAAGCGGAAGCAGTACGCAGCTTAAATTTGCCGGGGATTACCTTTACTCAGGAAAACAAACGTTATTACCCGAATGGTACTTTAGCATCCCAACTGATCGGTTTTGTAGGCACGGATCAAGGCTGGGGAGGTTTGGAACTCTATTATGAAGAGGAGCTTAAAGGAAAGGCTGGCCGCTATATTTTCCCTTCAGATAATCTGGGAAGGGAACTGCCTCATGCTGTACGAAGGTATATCCCCCCCCAAGACGGACACGATCTTATGCTTACAATCGACGAGACTATTCAGTTTATTGTCGAGCGTGAGCTTGCTTGGGCAATGATTGAATTTGAACCGGACCAAATCATGGCTATTGCAGTAAATCCCCAGACCGGTGAACTGCT
Organism: Bacillota bacterium; assembly: GCA_012512705.1. Lineage (GTDB taxonomy): Bacteria > Bacillota > Dethiobacteria > DTU022 > JAAZDR01 > JAAZDR01. The sequence goes on along the minus strand of JAAZDR010000224.1, from coordinate 1,069 downwards.
CGCTGCTGCGAGTAAGCCAGATTTTGATCCTAACGAATATACAGCCTTTGATCCGGAGTGCTGGACTTTGTCACCGATCACTAGTACTTTTGAACCGGGTTCTACTTTTAAGCTGGCAACGCTTGTTTCTGCCGTGGAGGAAGGTGTCTATCGTCGTGATGAAGCTTTTATGTGTACAGGATCAATTAATGTCAGCGGTACAAATATTGGATGTTGGACATCCACGCGCGGCGGACATGGTCCGATAACTTTCCTGGAAGTTGTACAGGGTTCATGCAATCCGGGATTTATAACACTCGGGCAGCGGCTCGGTGTGGAGAAGCTTTTATCTTATATCGCTGCTTTTGGCTTTGGGGCTCGGACTGGTATCGATTATCCAGGTGAGGGAAGCGGCATCGTATTTTCACCGGAGCAGATGGGGCCAGTGGAACTGGCGACGACCTCCTTTGGTCAAGGCGTTTCCGTTACTCCGCTACAACAGGTGATGTTTGTCAGTGCTATCGCTAATGGAGGCTATCTTTTAAAGCCGTACATAGTTGCTGAAATCCGTGATTCTGAGGGCAATGTTATAAAAAAGAATGAAAAAGAGGTTGTTCGTCAGATAATGTCTGCGGAAACATCTCAAGTGGTTGCGGAGATTATGGAAACTGTAATTCTTGAAGGAAGCGGAGTAAATGCTCATATAGAAGGATATCGGATTGCTGGCAAAACAGGGACAGCACAAAAAGTAGGCCCCACAGGTAGTTATATTCCGGGAGAATATATCCTTTCCATTATTGGTTTTCTGCCAATTGATAATCCGCAGATTGTTCTTTATGTTGCTGCTGACGGTGTTAAGCGCGGTGCGCAGTGGGGCTCTCAAGTAACTGCACCAGTATTCCGTAGAATAATGGAAGACGTTGTAAAATATCTTGGCATACCTCCTGAGGGAGAAGTTAGAGAAATTGTTCGGCAGGTTGAAGTCCCTGACTTGATAGGCCTCACTGTGGATGAAGCAGCAGCACTTGTTGATACTGAAGGGCTTCTTCTTAGATTAATTGGAGATGGTAAACTGATCTCCAGGCAGACC
>JAAZDR010000223.1 GCA_012512705.1 Bacillota bacterium | reverse complement strand
CGGCTGCCTTGGAAACTATTCTCCACGGCCAGCTTGCAAGCTGCAGGATGAAGTTCGGATACGGATACTTCAGCGTGATTTTGACGGTGTGTTCGTCGATTGCTTCCGCTTTGTCTACAAAGTAGGACTTTGAAGCTGTTGCGGGCAGCACAAGGAATCTCTCGACGGTAAAGACAACGTCTTCAGCTGTCAGCGGGGTTCCGTCATGGAATTTAACGTCATCTCTTAAATAGAATACAAATTCAGTTTGAGCGTCGTTAATCTCCCAATCATGCGCAAGGCAGGCACGAACAGCAAACTGATTTCCTCCCTCAAATTCGACAAGGCTGTCGTAAATTTGCTGAAGTATGTTGTATTCTGCACCGCTGCTTGAGTGGGGATCAAGGGTTTGAATATCTGTCACCATTCTGACGTTAAGTTCAGTTTTCTTTCCCCCCGTTTCCTCGCCGCCTCCGCCGCAACCGGCGAGTACTGCTGCTAGCGCTAATAAAGTCACTAACAAAATGCGAGTAACTTCTTCACAAGATTTCCCTCCTTTGAGAAATATGGTATTTACTGTATTGTATATGGATAATATTAAAATAATTTTGAAATGTCAATACATATAGAAAAAGGCAGATTATCGTGTGTATAATCTGCCTCGTGTCGTTTTGATATTTAGCCCTTGTTATTCGTACAGTGTGCAGGCTACGAAATGCCCTGGCGATACCTCTTTTAGCTCCAGGTCTTTCTTTCTGCATTCAGGCTTTACATGCGGACATCTGGGTGCAAATCTGCAGCCAGGCGCCGGGTTTATTGGCGATGTGACCTCGCCCTTTAGAATATCCGGATTTTTGTCCTTATAACCCAGTTCTGGCACCGGGATCGCATTTAGCAGCGCCTGTGTATACGGATGTAGTGGTTTTTCAAACTATTCATCCGAAGATGCCTTCTCTACAACTTTTCCAAGATACATAACCGCTATGTCGTCGGATATATGTTTTACGACAGAAAGGTCGTGCGTTATAAACATATAAGTTAGGCCCATGCTATCCTGCAAATCCATCATCAGGTTTAGAATCTGTGCTTGAATGGATACGTCCAATGCCGAAACAGGTTCGTCGCAAACAATGAATTTAGGATTAAGCGCCAGAGCGCGCGCAATACCTATACGCTGCCTTCTTCCACCATCTATCTCGTGCGGGTAGATGTTTTCATATCTTTCTGCAAGTCCGACAGTTTCCATCAGTTCCCTTGTCCTGTTTGTGACTTCTTCTTTTGTCTCAAACATCTGGTGAATTATCATCGGCTCGCTTATTGTCTGGAAAATTGTTTTTCTCGGGTTAAGGGATGAATACGGATCCTGGAATATTATCTGCATTTCCTTGCGTATATTAAACATTTGCTTTTTGTCTAGGGTCGCAACATCCCTTCCCTCGAAGAGAACCTGCCCAGATGTGGGAGGCAGCAGCCTTAGAATTGTTCTGCCTAAAGTTGATTTTCCACATCCGGATTCGCCTACAATTCCGAGAGTTTTTCCTTTTTCGATAGTTAGATTGACATCGTCCACCGCATGAAGATAGCCTCGGGGCGTGTCAAAATATTTCTTTAAATTTTTAGTTTCAAGCAATACTTCGCTCATATTTTTTCCCCCTTATACATCTTCATTGCGGAAAAGCACACATTTAATTTTGTGTGTTCCGTTAATTGCGACATTTATTGTACCTTCCTTACACTCATCTTTTACGTATGGACACCTCGGGTGGAATTTGCACCCGTTGGGAAGGTTGGTAGGATCCGGCATTAGACCTTCTATAGGCTTAAGTCTGTCTGTTTTTTCTTTCAGATTAGGTATCGAGCCGAACAAGCCTTCGGTGTACGGATGATGCCTTTTGTTTTTGTCAAAAACATCTTCCAATGTACCGCTTTCAACTATTTCTCCGGCATACATTATCGAAATTATATCGCAAATGCTTGCTACTACACCCAGATCGTGGGTAATAAGTATCATGGAAGAGTTTATCTCATTTTTCAGATTGCGGATCATCTCCAAAACCTGAGCTTGGATTGTTACATCAAGCGCTGTTGTCGGTTCGTCTGCTATCAATAATTCGGGACGGTTGGCAATAGCAATGGCTATCATAACCCTCTGCTTCATTCCTCCACTGAACTGGTGAGGGAATTCGCGCATTCTTTCTCTTGGTATACCGACCATCTCCAGCAGTTTTCCCACCTCAACGTCCAACTCTTCTT
>JAAZDR010000222.1 GCA_012512705.1 Bacillota bacterium | reverse complement strand
GTATTATAGAGGTGGCCTTAGTGAGAAAAGGTCAAGTAAGGGGACAAGCTGATAGGAGCATCTTTGCTTGTAGTTTAATTTGTATTTTCAAAGCTCGAAGCGTAGCCAACAAATATTATAACATGCCCGATGAGAGATATGATCATTTAATAACGATCATTTTGTTTTTCTATAATCCCATCCGGACTTTCATCTCTGTTCTAATACGTTATATAAAATATCATTGGGAAACACCTGATAATTCAGAATCCCGTTAGAGAGCGGGCATTGGCTCTCTAACGGGATTTTCCTTCTCCCGGCAAAACCTTGGGGCAATCAAGGCTAATTGGCAGTCATCCGGCACTGTTCTTTTGTTTCTGAAGCGGAAGCATTTTTAATTTCATCTGCTATTCTGCCCCATTCTTCGGCATAGCTGCTCAAGGCCCGGGCTAGTTCTTCAGGATCCTGCTGCGTGTGCTGCTGGGTACTGTGTGCACCGGATTCGGCCACCATTTCCGCTAGAGTTTCAGGATTATCGATCAGGGGACAGGGCCGCAGGTGGTTTTCGTTAAACGGCAGGCGTTTTTGATATGCGGCAAAAAGGGGTGAAGCTAAAACTTCCCGCAGGCTTTTGCCGCGGATATTTTCGTTTGCATAATGGATGAAGGCGCACGGCTCCACATCCCCGGCAGCGTTGATATGCAGGTAGCGCCGCCCGCCAGCAATGCAGCCGTGGCTGGTTTCTCCGTCGTTCCAAAAGTCGATGATTAGGATCGGTTTTGACTGGCGGAATTTGTTGATCTGGCGGTACATAAAGGCCCTCTGGGCTGGGGTAGCCATCATCTCGAGATCCGCCTGCCTGCCTACAGGAACGTACGTAAAGTACCAGCTGTAAGCGCAGCCTTTGTCAATCAGCATATCGACGTATGCTTCTGAACCAACTTCTTCTGTGTTATGGCGCGTGTAAGTTGTGGAGGCGCCGAAAATAACGCCCCGTTCGTTCAAGAGATCCATGGCCTGCATGATCTTTTCAAAGACGCCTTTGACGCGGCGAGCATCGGTAGATTCGGCAAAGCCCTCCAGGCTAAAGGCGAGGGTAAAATTGCCTGCTTCTGCTAAGCCGTCGGCAAACTTTTCATCAACCAGGGTACCGTTGGTAAAAGCGAGAAAGGCCATGTCATTAAATTTCCTGGCGAGGTAGAGCAGATCCTCTTTGCGTACAAGGGGCTCCCCTCCTGATAAAACGATGAAATAGATGCCCAGCTCTCTTGCTTCGTTCAGGATCCTTTCAATAAGTTCAGTTTCCAGGTTATTGGACTTTTCGTATTCGCCGGCCCAGCAGCCGGTACAGTTGAGGTTGCAGGCGGAGGTGGGATCGATGAGCAGGGCAAAAGGAACGGCACAGCCCAGCTCTTTTTGCATTTGATGTTGTTGGGGGACCCCTTTAAAAGTGGCATTAGCTAGAAAATTTACTGCTAGACGATTGCGTACATTTGGGTTGGCTTTTTTGAGCAGATTGACGGTGAACTTTTTCCAGTGATTGTCTCTTGCTAGTGCTTTTTTTACGGCGGCGACATTTTGTTTATGCCCTGGATCGCCGGCAAGTTTTTCGGCGATATTCAACAGCTTATCCAGGTTGTGTTCCGGATCGCTGGCAGCATAGTTTAAGGTTTGTATAATTGTCTGGTGGCGAACAAAATCACCCACTGACATAGCATATACCTCCTCTTAAAAATGTATTTGATGAAAGCCCCGGAGTGGGGACATGCACCCAAAAAACCAAAAAATAAGGGGAAAAGAAAGCCGAGCTATCCACCCGGCTTGCTGAGCCTCAGTGCAGTCTGCCAAAAGATTTGGATGTTTTGGCGTTCTTCATGGGATATTTCTCCGATATACTGCTGAAAACGGGCAATAAAATTTTGGATTGTAGTTATTATTTCGGGTTTGATACCGGCGCGTACAATTATGCCCAATAATAGCCCGACGGCAGCTCCCAGCCCCAGTTCCGGGCGGGTTGTTACAAGAAGGGATTCCAGGGCGCCGATCAAGCCGGGACAGAGGAAGCGGGAAGAGAGGAGCATCAGTGCTGCTACCAGGTAAGAGCAATACATTTCTTTGGATTTGGAAGCAGCCGCTTTATCTAAAAACTCTTCAAAACACTGCTCTGTTGCGGCAGCGTCGCATTGGGAGATGTCGCGCAAGATTTTTTTCGACTCTTTTGTAAGCGAAGCTGCGGGAGACAGCGTAGAGGGTTTGATCGCAATTCGCGAGCGGCCGACTTGTACTCTCTGGTTTGTGGTATAGTTGATGGTAACAAAACCTTTTTTCTCCAGCTTGCGAACCATATCATAGGCTGTCCACTTACTTACACCGAGTTTTTGGGCGAGATCTTCATAATGCAGGGGTTGACCCGTCTTTTTGTAGATCTCTTGGATGGCTGCTAAAAATTGTCTGCATCTTTTTGTTAGTTCCAATTTATATATTCCCCCAAAAAAACAAAAAAATAGTTTAATTAAATTATGCTCTATTGTTTCTGAATTGTCAATACTTAAAACCTGGCGGCACAGCTTTTGCTGCTTTGCATTTTCGACTTTTTTTAAATTTTTCTTTATTCCCTTTATTTCCTTATCCAACATATGCTAAGATTAAAAAAAAGGAGCCGGTGTTCGGAAAGGAAAAGAACGTATGATCTATCTTTTATACTTTGTAGTTTACAGCCTTTTAATCATTATTTTTGGCAAGCATGGTTTAGATCAAGTTCAAGACTGCAAGGGCTTTTTTATCGCTGACGCTTCTTTGGAGCTGTTTACAGCTGTCTGCACTTTTGCGGCTACCTGGATCAGTGCTGCATCACTCATAGCTCTCGCCGGTTCAATTTTTGTTTACGGCATCTCAAGTATGACTTATAGTTTGTTCGGGTGGTTTGTGGGAGCGTTTTTAATGCTTTTGCTGGTGAGCGAGCTGCGCAGCCGAGGAGCTCTCAGTATCCCTGAATATGTCCGCTATCGTTATGGGAGCAGGAACCTGCAGGCTGTCTGTGGTTTTGTCACTATTTTTACTCATATTCTCTATATCGTGATCCAGATTCGCGGGTTTGGTATCGTTGTCAGCGAAATTTTGCAGATCCCTTATTCCATGGCGATATTTTTAGTCTATCTTTTTGTGCTCTATACGACTTTCGGAGGGCTTTATTCGGTAGCGCGGACAGATATTTTGAATTTCTTTCTTATTGCAGCGGGGATTGTAGTCACTGTCTTTCTTGTTATCCAGGAAGCAGGCGGGGTGATTGCTGTTTTTCAACAAGCGAGGTTTATCGAGGGGGCAGCTTTCCCCTCCGCTGATTACTACAATACGCCCGGTTCCCTGCTTCATCCTTTGCGGCAGGGTAATTATCATTATTTCTTTTTGTTTTCCGTATTTGTTGGCTGGGCTCTGGGGAAAGCTGCTAATCCCCAGTACTTGGTGCGTATCATTGCTGCACGCGACCGCCAAACAGCCCGCCAGATGGTCCTCTGTTCTCTGGCCATCTTTTGCGTTCTATACGCTGGCTTAATGGTTATCAGTATTGGAGGACGTGTTTTACAGCCCCAAGTGCTGGTAGATGATATCGACAGCATCCTTCCTTATATCATCCGTAATGCTTTCAGCTCTCATCTGGCGGGATTTATGCTCATCGGTATCCTGGCGGCGGTCGTTTCTACGGCAAACTCTCAGCTTCTGCTTGTTGCTTCAAGCTTTAGCTATGATATCTATAAAAATATTATCAATGGAGGCGTGTCCGAGGAGAGGCTTTTGACGATCAACCGCGTGGTGATCTTTGTTGCTGGAACAGTGGCTTTGATGTTTTCTTTCACCCCACCGGGAGCGCTGCTTGTTTATGGGAGTTATATTTGGGGTGTTATCGCTGCTGTATTTTTTATCCCGATCTACGGTGGGGTTCTCTGGCCGCGAGGCAACCTCTGGGGTGCAGCAGCGGCGATCTATGGGGGGCTGGTTACCAGCGCCGGGCTTTTTATTGCTGATTTTTACATTTTCCGGGATTTGAATATCCTGCATCCGGCTATCCCGGGTGTTGGGACTGCCCTGCTGTTCTATGTGCTCGGCACCCTGTTTAAGGAGCGTTTCGATAAGGGGGCGGCGAATGTTACTCAAGGTTCTCGATTCAATTGAAAATAGGATGATGATCCCGTTCCTGCTGCTGGTAGTGCTCTCGATT
>JAAZDR010000020.1 GCA_012512705.1 Bacillota bacterium | reverse complement strand
GCGCATCGCAGAACTCCTCGCGCTCCTCAGGGCAGGCACCATCACCGACAAGGCTGGCGTCCAGGTCCTGCGGGAGATGCTGGATGCCTGCGCCGCAGGCAGACCCCTCAACCGGGGGCAATGGTCCCGCTGCAGACAGGAATTTTGGTTTACTTGGAGGAAGATGAGCAGGCACTTGCTTCCCCGGGAGTTAAGGTTCCGGATCTACGCGGCCTAACAATTCGGGAGGCAGGGAAAATCTTGAATTGGCTGAACTTGGATTTAAATCCGCTTGGATCAGGTATAGCCGTGGAACAGAATCCTGAACCAGGAACGATAGTTAATAATGGGGATACAGTTGAGGTTATTTTTAGCCCTCCCTTAGAGTAATAATATTATAAGCCCAGAATCATTGACCGAGGCTGTTATAAAACTGGAGGGCAGGGTGTATAATAGTTAAGTAGCTCTGTTTTTCTCCCTGCCAAAGGGAGGGTATAAATGAGGAGGTTTAGGCTTTCGAAGCTGGCGGATTTTTTAGTTGTCAAAAACATGCAAGGTGATACTGATCGCCAGATTTGCGGTATCAGTTATGATTCCCGAAAGGTTAAACCAGGTTACATTTTTTTCTGTCTTAAAGGGGTAAAGGATGATGGACATAATTATATTGAGGATGCTGTAAAAAACGGTGCAGCTGCTGTGGTAGTAGAGAGAGATGTTGAGGTCAAGGGGACAACAAGAATACTTGTTCCTGATACACGTTTAGCCCTTGCTGCCTTATCTAGCTATTATTACGGATTTCCTTCTTCCCGGCTGAGGCTGATTGGTGTTACAGGAACCAACGGTAAAACAACAACATCCCACCTTATTGATGCTGTATTGGCAAAGAAGGCTAAAGTGACCGGACTTTTGGGCACTATTCGTTACCGGATAGGGAGAGAGAGTTTGCCAGTTATTGCTACGACTCCTGAAGCTTCTGATTTGCAAGCGATGTTAGCTTATATGGTAGAAAAGGGCGCAAAATATGCTACAATGGAAGTATCATCTCATGCCCTTCAACTGCAGAGGGTGGTGGGTTGTGAGTTTGATATTGCTGTTTTGACCAACATAACCGAGGATCATCTTGATTTCCACAAAACCTTTGCCGATTATTTTTCTGCAAAAGGAAAGCTATTTTCTCAACTCGGCTCTTTTGTCAAATCAGGCTGCCGAAAGTATGCCGTTATAAATCGTGATGACCAGAATTTCTCTAAAATAGCAAATCTTACTACTGCACAGATAATTACTTATGGGCTGCATGAAACTGCTGATGTGCGCGGCGAAATTATTTCTCTAAACAATAGTGGTGCTGTCTTCAAAGTGTTATCTTTTGCCGGGGAAACGATTCTGCGCTTGAAAATGAGTGGTTTGTTCAGTGTCTATAATGCTCTTGCAGCTTTCACTCTAGGCTTGCTGGAGGGTGTTTCCAGCATGAAGATCAAGGAAGCCTTAGAGGCAATAGAAGGTATTCCGGGACGTTTTGAAATGATTTATGCCGGGCAGGATTTTCTGGTCATCGTTGATTATGCCCACACTCCAGATGGTTTAGAAAATGTTCTGAGAACAGTAAATGAATTTGCCCAAGGGGAGATAATTACTGTTTTTGGCTGTGGTGGAGAGCGCGATGAGTCAAAAAGACCGCTGATGGGTAAAATAGCGGGAAAATATAGTGATTATTGTTTTATCACCAACGATAATCCCCGGAGAGAAGACCCTGAGCGTATTGTACAGCAAATTTTGTCTGGTATTAAAACCGTAATGCCCCCCACCAAATATAAGGTCGTTCTTGATCGCTACCAGGCTATAAGCGAAGCGATCACCCGTGCTAATACAAATGATGTTATTGTAATTGCCGGCAAAGGGCACGAAAATATACAGGTTTTTTATGATCGTTGTATACCTTTTAATGATCGACGTGTGGCAATGGAGATTATTAAAAAGATGCTGCAAATAGGAGTATAGGTTGTATGAAAAAATGCTAACAGGGAGAGAGATCGCTAAGTCAGTAAGGGGGAAAATTATCGCCGGTAACGCTGATATTCAAGTTAGCGGTTTTGCTATTGATTCTCGAAAAATAGCGGCCGGTAATTTTTTTGTTCCTTTAAAAGGTGAACAAAGTGATGGTCATAATTATATAGGGGATGCTTTCCGCAACGGGGCAGCAGGAGCTTTTGTCGCCAAAGAATGGAGCCGAAATATTCATTTTAATAACCTGCTCATTGAAGTTGAGGATCCCCTTCGCGCCTTACAGGATTTGGCAGCATATTACCGTCGTCTCCACTCGGTTAAGGTGATAGGAATAACCGGAAGCAGTGGTAAAACAACAACTAAAGATTTAACAGCTTCTGTCTTGGGGAGCACTACTGAAGTGCTAAAAACGGAAGGCAATCTGAATAATGAAATAGGTTTACCGCTGATGCTGCTAAGGTTGCGCCCAGAACATAAGGTTGCTGTTTTGGAAATGGGTATGAGCGGTCTTGGTGAGATTGCCTTTCTAGCGATGCTCGCTAGACCTGATATTGGAATAATAACCAATGTTGGCGAGGCACATATAGAGCTTCTCGGTTCCCAGGAGGCAATTGCTTCTGCTAAAGGTGAGCTCATAGAAGCATTGTCTACCAAAGGAACCGCTATATTGAATGGGGATGACTCTTATCTCAGAAGGATGGGAAGTTCTTTTGCCGGCAATACAATATTTTTTGGTTTAGGCAGAGACAATTTACTGCGTGCAACAGATATTAAGCTGGTGGGGCAGGGGACAAAGTTTAAAGTATTTATACCGCAAAGAGGAGTCATTGACTTTTTTATTCCTTTGCCTGGTGAACATAATGTTCTTAACGCACTTGCAGCAATAGCTGTAGGGCATTACTTGGGTGTGGAGGTTGAGGAAATGAAAACAGGTCTTGCCCATCCGCAGTTAAGTGGAATGCGCCTGCAGTTATTGGATACACCTGCAGGGTTAAAAATAATCAACGATACCTATAATGCCAACCCAAGTTCGATGCGCGCTTCATTAGGAGTACTGCGTGATTTAGATGCGCCTCTGAGAGTAGGGGTGTTAGGTGATATGCTGGAGCTGGGAGAACATTCTGTGCAGGCACACCGTGAAATTGGCCATTTTGCGGCTGAATTTCTAGACTATCTTTTGACAGTTGGCGAACAAGCAAAATATATTGCCGAAGAAGCAAAAAAGAAAATGAATAAAGGGCATGTATTTCATTTTACGAAAAAAAGTACGTTAATAAAAAAATTTAAAGAATTTGCCCTGCCGAAAGGAACAATTGTCCTGGTAAAAGGTTCTAGGGGAATGTTTCTGGAGGAGGTCATAGATCAGATAAAGAATTGATAGTTTCGGGGGTCGTTTAATGCAGTTCAATTTTTTAAAAGTTATGGCTTTTTCATTTTTAATCAGCTTAATCATTAGCCCAATATTCATAGCTTTATCGCGTAAACTGCAGTATGGACAGTATATTCGAGAGGATGGACCCAAAAGACATTATTGTAAGGCCGGAACCCCTACTATGGGTGGAATAATTTTTCTTGTATCTCTAGTTTTAAGTAGCTTCTTTTTAGCACCGAAAAACATCTACCTTTTTTTACTTTTAATGATTACCCTTGGCAATGGGTTGATTGGTTTTTTAGATGACTATTTTAAAGTCGTTAACAGGCGTTCGCTAGGATTAAGGGCACGACATAAACTGGCGGGTCAGCTACTTTTAGTCGCAATTTTTTCCGTTGTCTTGTTTTGGATTGGGCATTCGACAGCGGTGAAGATCCCTTTCACTGATTTAGTAATTGATCTAGGTTACTTTTACCCGCTGCTAATATTTCTAATGCTCATCGGCACCTCTAATGCCGTGAATATAACTGATGGGATAGATGGGTTAGCCGGAGGTACAGTGACGATAGCCCTCCTGGCTTATTTAATCATTGCAGCCCTGCAGGGGATTGAAGCAGTTGCTTACTTTAATTCTGCTTTTATAGGAGGCATCTTTGGCTTCCTTGTCTATAACCTGCATCCAGCCAAGGTTTTTATGGGCGACGTAGGCTCTCTTGCTTTGGGTTCTGCTCTTGCTGCTGTGGCTATTCTTACAAAAGCTGAACTCTTATTATTAATTATTGGTGGCGTGTTTGTTATAGAAACAATTTCAGTAATCATGCAGGTAATTTTTTATCGCATACAGGTAGACGAGTTTTTTTAATGAGTCCGCTACATCATCATTTTGAATTGAAGGGCTACTCCGAATGGCGGGTGGTAACAGGTTTTTGGGGCTTGGGATTTCTTTTTGCCGTAATTGGACTTTTCAATTACCGTATCTTTCTCTAACTGCAAAATACTTCTTAACAGGTGATTACATTGTTAGATATTAGAGGGAAAAGGGTTCTTCTAATCGGTGCAGCACGTAGTGGTTTGGCAGCGATGAAATTTTTAGCAAACCAGGGTGCACAAAAAATTTTACTAAATGAATACCGAGCTATTGAAGAACTTGACGAAAGTGAAAATTTATTGAGGGAAATAGAAAAATATCCGCAAATTAGCCTTGTTGATCGCGGGCATCCTTTGAAGCTGCTCGATGAACCCTTTGATATGATTATCAAAAGTCCTGGAGTTCCGTCACACCTTCCTCTTTTACAAAAAGCAAAATTTTTACAGATTCCCGTTTTAACCGAAGTTGAAATTGCATATCATTGTATTAAGGCGCCAATTATCGGTATTACTGGGACAAATGGCAAGACAACAACGACGATGCTCGTTGGTGAGATATTTAAAGCTGCCGGCGGGGGAAATGTTTTTTTAGCTGGAAATATTGGTGTCCCGATGTGCAGTTTTGCTGAGGAGACGGGAGCAACAGATATTGTCGTTGCTGAGTTAAGTAGTTTTCAGCTGGAGTCAATTCAGAGTTTCCGTTCTCATATTGCTGTAATCCTTAATATAACTGAAGACCACCTGGACTATCATCGATCTTTTGAAAGTTATCTAGAAGCGAAGGCGAGAATTTTAGAAAACCAACAGTCTATGGATTTTGCAATTTTTAATGCTGACAGTCCTGAGGTTTTAGCCCTTGCAGAACGTGCCCGCGGGCGTGTGTTGCTCTTTAGCCGGGATAAGGAACTAGAAAGCGGCGTTTTTGTCAATAATGGGCAGATTTTTATTCGCAATGCTGGTTACGAGTTTTCTGTCTGTCCAGTGGATAAGGTGGCTATACGCGGACCTCATAATCTAGAAAATGCTCTGGCAGCGACAGCGGCTGCGTGGGCTGGTGGTATAGCCCCGCAGATAATTGGTTATGCCTTACAGCGTTTTAAGGGAGTAGAGCATCGACTGGAATTTGTTGCTGAAATTAATGGGATCAAATTTGTAAACGATTCTAAAGGGACAAATCCAGAGGCGACAACAAAGGCCCTGCAATCTTTCCCGGGAAAGAAGATTCTTATTGCTGGGGGAAAAGATAAAGGGGGAAGTTTCAAGCAGCTTGCTAGGGTTATCAAAGATGAAGTAAGTTATTTGATTCTTTTAGGGGAGACCGCTGGCAAGATTTCCGACAGCGTTAAAGAGGCTGGCTTTAATAATTATGTTATTGTAAAGGATATGGCCGATGCTGTTAAAGAGGCATACAACCGAGCCCATCCGCAAGAGGCAGTTCTTCTTTCACCAGCCTGTGCCAGTTGGGATATGTTTAAGAGTTTTGAGGAGAGGGGAAACCTTTTTAAAAAGCTAGTCCATGAACTGAGGGGAGTACCAACAAGAAATGGTGAAGATTCGTAAGAAAGATCCCGATTTTACCATCCTACTAACCACATTAATTCTCTTGGCGATTGGCCTTGTAATGATCTTTAGTGCTAGCTACATTATCGCCGAAGAATCAAGAGGTGACCCTTTTTTCTTCTTGCGCCGACAAACTTTTTGGATCTTGCTCGGGCTAGGGGGAATGTTTTTTTTCGCAAATTTTAGTTACTGGAAGCTGCGTAAGCTTGCGCCCCTTTTTATAATTTTCAGCTTTATCCTCTTGATTGCGATTTACATACCTGGGGTCGGGGTAGAGATAAATTATGCCCGTCGTTGGATCGGTATCGGTGGGATTACATTTCAACCAGCAGAATTTACAAAATTTTCCATAGTAATTTTTACAGCGGCCTATCTAAGCAGCAAAAGGGTTCGTTTGCAGGATTTTTGGTCCAGTAGTTTTGTGCCGCTGCTTATAATGGGTCTTTCTTTTTTGTTGATTCTCAAACAGCCTGATCTTGGAACTGCTCTGGCGATTGCTATGACGACGATGTTAATAATTTTTTCTGCAGGCGTTCCATTAAAGCATCTTTTGGCTGTTAGCAGCGTAGCCCTTCCAGCTTTAATCTACTTTATGGTTAGTAAGGAGTATCGTTTAAAG
>JAAZDR010000221.1 GCA_012512705.1 Bacillota bacterium | reverse complement strand
TCCCCCCCCCCCCCAAATATTTGACCTTCTTTGACCATTGTCTATATTATAACCATAAACTTCTTTTTTTAGCCACTTCCCCAAACTGGCAAAAATGACCTAAAAAGCCGATTGTCTTTTTATGTTTACCGATATCTGTTTTTTTTAAACTTTTTCGCCTAATTTTATTTACAAGAAGAGCAAAATAAGGAGATTCTCTCCTCTATTGATATTACATTCATTAACCTTTCAGCAATTAATCATCTTCCCGCTCTTCCCCTTCCAAGGAAAATTCTAAAACACCTTTCAGAGCAACCAACCTATCGATTAAAGCATCGGCCTTAAAATTTACCGGGACTTTGAGTAAAAAGTCCATACTGATTACATCTGACTTGTAAATGCTGAGATATTCCGCACCACCAAGGCTAACATTTATAATGTTTACTTGCAGATCCCCCAAAATTGCGCCAATTTTCCCCAACAGACCCGGCTGATCGATTGCTCTGATCCAAAGGTTCCGTACGCGTTTGCTCCTACCGCTGAACATCTTCTCCACCCCTCCAAGTATAAGGAGGCTGACGAGGATAAGGGCTGTAGTGACTACGGCCCCTAGATAAAATCCTGCCCCCACAGAAAGACCGATAGCAGAAACTACCCAGAGACTAGCTGCTGTAGTCAGTCCACGCACTCTGTTTCCTTGGCGCATGATCGTCCCCGCTCCTAAAAAACCAACACCAGTAACAACACCAGCTGCTATCCGGGAAGGATCAAGTTCAACGCCGTCACTGACATCAGCGAACCCCCCCCCAAAACCATATATCGAAACGAGCATGAATAGAGCAGAACCAACACAAACAAGTATATGTGTGCGAAAACCTGCTGGCCTGTTTATACGTTCCCGCTCTAAACCCACCAATCCGCCGAGGACAGCAGCCGCCGCAAGGCGGACAATAACTTGCATGCCTGCTAAATCCATAAAGACTCCTCCTAAGGCTTTTTTTGATAATACAAACTTAACTTTAAAAATATAACTAACAATAGAGGCAACTTAAGCTAAAATTTTAGCCGTCCTATCCAAGGACGGCTTCTTCAACATAACTGGAGCGGGTGATGGGAATCGAACCCACGCAGCTGGCTTGGAAGGCCAGTGCTCTACCATTGAGCTACACCCGCATAATTTATATGTGAGAAGTGAAAATTTATTAACAAAATGGTCGGGGCGACTGGATTCGAACCAGCGACCCCTTGGTCCCAAACCAAGTGCGCTACCAAACTGCGCCACGCCCCGAAATTTTCGTTTAAGTGCTTATTTATTTTAACACAGCCCTAAATTAATTGCAAGATCTCCCTGAGCTTCGTTTTTACACGTCTCAAAGCCTGGGCGCGGTGACTAATTTTATTCTTAAAATCCTCACCAAGTTCGGCAAAAGTCATCCCCTTTGGAGCGTAAACAAAAAGGGGATCGTAGCCAAAACCGCTTTCTCCACGGGGTTCAAATCCGATATACCCTTCACACTCCCCTTCGACCACGCTCGTTTCAAGTCCGGGATAAGCAATCGCAATCGCACAGCGAAAACGCGCGCGCCTTTTTGGCAGGGGAATCCCCTGAAGAAGATAAAGAAGCTTGCGATTATTATCTTCATCGCTCGCTCCCTCACCGGCAAAGCGGGCAGAATACACCCCCGGGTAACCGCCAAGAATGTCAACCTCCAGACCTGAATCATCTGCTAACACTAGTCCATGACAATAATCACGAAGCATTTCTGCTTTCTTTACTGCATTACCGCAGAAGTCAGGCTGATCTTCAATAGCTGACGGCGGAGAGGAGAATTCCTCCAAAGTGATGATCTCCAGCGGTAACTCCGAGAGCAATGAGCGAAATTCTTTAACTTTACCTTTATTTCGTGTGGAGAGAATGAGCTTCATTTTTTCTCTCCTCTTTCGATTTCTTCCGCTAAGTCTCCCAAAACAGTTCGCTGGTGTGCAATAATTTTCTTTATTGCCTCAGCAGCAAGGTCAAGAAGCTGGTAAAATTCCTCTCGCGTACAAGGTTCTTTTTCCGCAGCACCCTGAACCTCAACGAACTCTCCCTTGCCGGTCATGACTAGGTTCATATCTACAGCAGCATCAAAATCCTCTTTGAAACAAAGGTCTACCATCGGCTCGCCGGCAACAATCCCCGCACTGGTTGCGGCAATAAAGTCTTTAACCGCCAGACTATTGATCTTTCCCTCGCCGTACAGGTAGGCAAGAGCATCAACCAAGGCCACAACCCCCCGGTGATCGCTGCTGTCCTCGTTCCCCCATCGGCCTGGAGCACATCGCAGTCCAACCAGATCGTACGCTCGCCCAACGCTTTTAAGTCAACAGCGCAGCGCAATGAGCGACCGATAAGTCGCTGAATCTCCTGACTGCGCCCGTTGATTCTCCCCCGCATACTGTCCCTTATAGAACGCTGTTGCGTAGAACGGGGAAGCATAGCATATTCAGCTGTCACCCACCCCTGTCCTTCGCCTCGTAGAAATGATGGAACCTTCTCTTCAACTGAAGCAGTACAAATTACCTTTGTCTTTCCTAGTTCTATTAAAACAGAACCCTCCGGATATTTAAGGTAGTTCCTCGTTATATGTAAATCACGGAGTTGATCATTACGGCGTCCGTCAATGCGCATTTTAAAAAACAACCTCTCTTAAAAGGATTAGCATCAGTGATAATAACATATATTAACACCAAGGCTGTTAAACACTCTGCAATCCTCATTGTTCCCGTATTAAATTTCCCTAATTTAAAAAAATATTGTGCTGTCCGCTGATTGAGATACATGAAAAAGGCTTTATGCTTCCTTAAATCCTTTGTTTAATGCTCTTTTTCCCAAAGAGGAAGACCCGTCTGGGGATCATATCCCCGGTGCAACTCAGGCCCTTCGAGTTCCTCGATCACAGCCTCCCCAGCAAAAAGAATTGTCCCCGGCATCAGATGCCCGCCAAATGATCGCCCGTCGCGATCCCCAAGGGTAATATGGAGATGGACCTTAAAATCCCCATCTTTTAGACTTAGGTTACCGCTACAATTCAGTATCTCCAGCGGTCTAGCCAACTTTAGAGCGAGATACTCCTTTTTCTCCTGATCATAAAAGCCGATTACCGCCTCTTTCACAGCACCGATCACCTCAACACGGCCAACTTTAATCCCCTGTTCGCGGGCGAATTTTTCAAGCTCCGCACCTAAATCTCCATCATGGGGAAGCCTTGCTACCCACTTCCGTCCCTGTTTATATTTGTAAAATAAGTACACTTTAACCCTCCTCTTTCTAAAAAACACTAACGTTTTTTTAGAAATAGTATATTTTAGTAT
>JAAZDR010000220.1 GCA_012512705.1 Bacillota bacterium | reverse complement strand
TTTATTTAACACCTTAAAGATAAATACTTTATCTGATACATGCAACTTTTATTTGAGACTTTTAGGATATATTAATATTGTTTCAATGAGTTTAAATTTATTAAATATTATCTTTGTTCAAAAGGATGACTTATGACACTAATAGATTTTATATCTCAGTCTCCGGACGAAGAAAGCTGCAAACAAAAGTTTAAGGAATATCGTGACCAGGTTGGTGTTATATGCCCCAAATGCGGTGGTAAAGACCATTATTGGAAAAAGGATAAGGAACAATATGAATGCAAATCATGTAAAACAAGGATAACTTTAAAAAGTGGCACGGTGATGCACAAATCTAAATTGCCATTCCGTTATTGGTTCATAGCTATGCACTTGTTAACAGCAACCAAAAAGAGTTTTTCAGCCAAAGAGATTCAACGTCAGTTAGGCCATAAGCGATACCACCCCATTTGGCATATGGTACACAAGCTTCGGCAAGCCATGGGCAAAAGGGATGAGGAATATATATTAGCAGGCAGGATTGAATTGGATGAAGGTTACTTTTCCACCGAAATTCCTAAAAAAGAAAAGGAAAAGCCAGTCGAGTGTGGCAGGGGAAGTCAGAAAAAATCGAAGGTATTGGTGATGGCCGAAAGTGAAATAACAGAACCAGTCAAACAGGGAAAGAAACCGCGCAGGGTGGGATATTTGAAGATGAAGGTGATTGAAGACCTAAAAAGCGATACCATAAACAGTTTGGTAAAAAACCTTGCCAGTGATGCAACAGAAGTTGACACTGATGATTCGACTTCATATGTTGATTTGAAGGATTATATTCCAAGACACAATTCTCAGGTAATACCCAAAGATAAGATTGGAGAAGTTTTACCGTGGGTTCATTTAGCCATAAGCAATGCAAAAAGGCAATTGATTAATACTTTTCACGATGTCAAACCGGAATTTTTGCAGAATTACCTGGATGAATTCTGCTATAAATTTAACCGGCGATATTTTGGTGAGGCCCTGTTTGGCAGGCTGCTTGTGGCATGTGTGAGTTATCAAAATAGTTTTAGGTATAAATACGGATAATCATTTAATAATAATACATATGTCATGAAAAATAATACAATTTTCTGCTTATTAGCAATTATAATTTTTGTAGGATGCAAAGCTCCGACGTCAAAATCTGTTTACCCAGCAGAAGAATGGGAAAAGAAAGAGCCGGGAAAGATGGGAATGGATATGTCAGTTTTGGTCAAAATCGATTCGCTGATGAAAGTGTCTGAGGCGAACGGGGTATTAATTTATAAAGGCTACCTGGTTGACGAATGGAATTATGGCGGCCCCGCCAATCAAACATATGAAGTTCAGTCAATAACCAAGTCTATCACTAGTACTGTTTTGGCCTTGGCCCTTTACGACGGGCTGATTCCATCTCTTGACGCTAAGGTAAAAGACTACTGGCCTGATTTTGAGGTAGGACCATATACCAATGAAATTACGTTCCGACATTTAGTTACGGCCAGTTCAGGTATTAAATCAACCATCACAAAAGGGACGTATTACGATCCAAATAATATGAAACCAGGGATTGAAAGCCGGTATCATAACGATCATTTTCATCAGCTTGCTGCTGCGTTGACCTATATATATGGCAAAGAGCTTGGAGAAGTTTTAAAAGATAGGATTTTAGTTCCCTTGCAAGCTCAGGACATCATGCGATGGGGATACCACAAGTCGGAGGGAGTAACGTGTGCAAATGGAAAGCAAGTTAAAATAGTCGGTGGTTATGCGTATTCCCACTGGACGGCGCGCGATTTAGCACGTGTAGGATACCTGTATCTCAACAACGGAAAATGGAAAGGAGAACAGCTTCTCCCGGCTGAATATACAAAAGAAGCCAGAAGGCCGATCCCTATTCCTGTTATGGATAAGAATCCCGATGCTGATCCGGATCAACGATGGAACGGGGAATATGGACTAGGATGGAGAGGAATGCCTTGTGCCGAGGGGAAAACACTCTGGTATATGAGTGGCAATGGCGGGCAATTTTGTGCTGTTATACCCGAATATGAATTGGTGATGACCAAAATCAATAGCTATGCAAAAAGACCACACAGGGGACTTGAGCAATTTGATGACCTCCTCTGGAAAATTTTTGACAAATAGGAAAATAACAATCGATATAGCAGTAAGTAACTAATGATAAACTGAAAATACAAAAAATGAAAAAGAATCAGTACTGACCGACTAAAAAATG
>JAAZDR010000219.1 GCA_012512705.1 Bacillota bacterium | reverse complement strand
TAATAATTTGAAAAAATGGACTGATTTCTTTGAATTCGACATCAACTTGCTTAAGTTAGCAGAAGAGGCGGAGGAGAAGATAAAACCATATCAGGGGAAAATCGCCGAAATTGTTCGCTACAATCAGGCAAAGGTACTGGAAGCCTTTCGTCAGGAGAGGGTAACAGAGGACTGTTTTATTGATAGCAGCGGCTATGGCTATAATGATTATGGTCGTGAAAAATTAGAGAGCTTGTTAGCCAGGATTTTTGAAGCAGAAGATTCGTTGGCAAGAACACATATCGTTTCTGGAACCCATGCTATCAGCCTAGCACTTTTTGGACTATTACGACCGGGTGATGAGCTTCTTTCGATTACTGGTACGCCTTATGATACTCTTTCTTACATTATTAAAGATCCAGCACTTAAAGAACGAGACATGGGCAGCTTTGCCAACTGGGGAATCTCTTATCGCGAACTTACCTTGAAAGAGATTAAAAGCGATCCTGAACTTTTAAAAAAATATTTACAGCGAGGAAAGACCAAAGTAGTTGCGCTCCAGCGTTCACGTGGATATAGTATTGATCGCCCTTCGTTAACGCTGAAAGAGCTCGAAGAGCTAATCTGTTTAGTTAAAGAAATTAATGATCGGGTTATTGTATTTGTCGACAACTGTTATGGGGAGTTTGTAGAAACCAGTGAGCCGACCGCTGTTGGCGCTGATATTATTGCTGGTTCATTGATTAAAAACCCTGGTGGTGGACTGGCGCCCTTAGGAGGCTATATTGCTGGAAAACAAGCGCTCGTAGAAAAGATTGCAGCGCGCCTAACCGCTCCGGGTTTGGGTAAAGCATTGGGGGCAATGTCGGGAAAACGTTTATTATATCAGGGTCTTTTCTTAGCGCCGCATATTGTTGGCGAAGCGCTAAAAGTAGCGCTTTTTGCTGCCGCATTCTTTAGTCTTCTCGGTTACGATGTGGATCCGTCATACGATGAAGAGCGAGGAGATATTATACAGGTAATTAAGTTAAAGGATCCTGAGCTTCTCAAAAAGTTTTGTGCCGCAATTCAGCAGTTTTCACCTGTTGGTGCTCATTTCCATCCAGAGGCAGCGTCGATGCCTGGCTATAAAGACAAGGTGATTATGGCAGCCGGCACTTTTGTTCATGGCGCTTCTTTAGAGTTAACAGCCGATGCCCCGCTGCGCCCACCGTTTGCCGTTTTTTTACAAGGCGGTCTGACATATGAACACGCCTTGTCAGCGATTATAGCCTGTGCCCAGGCTCTTCTTAGTTATATTGCAGAGAGAGGACGGGGAGAAAGATGAAGAGGTATTCTGAGGATGATATTTTGTACTTTGCCAAGGATCAAGGGATAAAATTCATCCGTTTGCAGTTTTCCGATATCCTGGGGACAATAAAAAATATGGCTATCCCTGTAGAACAGCTCCCGAAAGCGTTAGCTGGTGAGATGATGTTTGATGGGTCCTCTATTGAAGGTTTTGTGCGCATTGAAGAATCGGATATGTATCTGCGCCCGGATCCAGATACCTTTGTTGTTTTCCCTTGGCGTTCTCAAGAAGGAACGACAGCGCGATTAATCTGTGATGTTTATAATCCCGACAATACTCCTTTTTCCGGGTGTCCGCGCAATACTTTAATCAGGGTGATTAAAGAGGCCCAGGAGATGGGCTTTTCAATGAATGCTGGTCCCGAAATTGAGTTTTTCCTTTTTTTAAGAAATGAAAAAGGGGAGGCAACAACAACGACTCATGATCGGGGCAGTTATTTTGACATGACGCCGGTGGATTTAGGGGAGAATGCTCGAAGAGATATGGTTTTGACGTTACAGGAGATGGGTTTTGAAGTAGAGGCTTCCCATCATGAAGTAGCACCAGGCCAGCATGAGATTGCTTTTAAATACGCTGATGCACTCACTGCTGCTGATAATATTGCTACCTTTA
The DNA here is from genome assembly GCA_012512705.1 of Bacillota bacterium. Lineage (GTDB taxonomy): Bacteria > Bacillota > Dethiobacteria > DTU022 > JAAZDR01 > JAAZDR01. The sequence goes on along the minus strand of JAAZDR010000219.1, from coordinate 2,991 downwards.
GATTCGTAGTGCGCACAATTGCTTTAAAGCATAATTTGCACGCGACTTTCATGCCTAAACCGATCTATGGCGTTACTGGTTCAGGGATGCATACCCACCAATCGCTATTCAAAAACGGCAAAAATGCTTTTTATGACCTCCACGGGAAATCGGAATTAAGCGATATTGCCTATCAATATATAGCGGGAATTATCGCTCATGCCCGCGGTTTCACAGCAATCACTAACCCCCTTGTCAACTCATATAAGCGACTTGTTCCTGGATATGAGGCACCAATATATATTGCCTGGTCTGAGCGCAATCGAAGCCCGTTAGTGCGCGTTCCTGCGCGGAGGGGTGATGGGACAAGAATAGAACTGCGTTCACCGGATCCTTCTTGTAACCCGTACCTTGCTCTAGCCGTCACTTTAAAAGCAGGACTTGATGGTATAAAAAAGAAGATGGTTCCCCCAGAACCGGTAAATATAAATATCTACAATCTCGACTCCGATTCGCGTAACGAAATGGGGATCGAAACATTACCACTAAGCCTTGAAGAGGCGCTGCATGAACTAAAGAAGGATGAGGTAATCAAAGAGGCCCTAGGCGCGCATATTACTAGACGTTTCATTGAAGCAAAAACAATAGAGTGGGAGAGATACCTTACTGCGGTGCATCCCTGGGAGGTCAAAGAGTATCTCACAACTTTTTAGTTTTTGCTCAAAGATCAATGGCATGGGCTTTCCTTTTAAAAGCGTCTGAAGACACCGATAACCTTACCAAGGATTTTTAGGTCCCGTGTTAGGATCGGTTCATAAAGGGAATTTTCAGGCTGCAGCCGGACGTGGTCTTTCTCCCGGTAAAAACGCTTTACTGTCGCTTCTTCTCCCAGGAGGGCGACTACAATATCACCGTTTTGAGCAGTTTCTTGCTGGCGGACAATTACAAAGTCGCTATCTAAAATTCCAGCGTCAATCATGCTGTCACCTTTTACTCTAAGTATGAATGTTTTTTCCTCCTCACCGGCCATATCTGCCGGCAAGGGGAAGTAATCTTCAATATTTTCTTCAGCAAAAATTGGCTCCCCGGCGGTTACCTGGCCAACTATCGGTATAAAAATGCTTTTTCCAAATTGATTATACTTTTCATCTGCTTCATAAGATCGATGAAGGAGCTCAATCGCTCTTGGTTTGGTAGGATCGCGGCGTATATAACCTTTATTTTCTAAGGACGATAGGTGGGCATGTGCCGTGGAACTAGAGCTAAGGCCAAGCGCTTTACATATTTCGCGAACAGAGGGAGGGTAATTTTTCTCCCTGACTTCACTACGGATAAATTCTAACACTTCTTTTTGGCGGCGTGTTAAATCTTTCATCTTATTTAACCTCCAAGGGGGTTTTTATTTTTATAGACGTGTTTTATAAGAAATATTATAACAAAGAAATAAAAATTTTTCAAACAAGCGTTCGTATAATGCCAAAACTTCCCGTCTTTTTTTAAAGACGGGAAGTTTTAATTTGAGCTATATTGAGCCATTGATTTGCAGTAATTTATTTATTCCATCGATATAAGCTTTCACACTGGCCTCAACAATGTCAGTACTTGTTCCGCGGCCGATAATATTTTTTTCTTTATAGGAGAGTTTTAGGGAGACCTCACCAAGCGCATCGCGTCCTTCAGTAACCGCTCTGAGATTATAGTTAGCAAGGCGGGGGTTGATTCCTGTTATCTTATCAATAGCGTTAAAGGCGGCATCAATCGGCCCGGATCCGGTCCCAACACCCTCAAAAACTTGTTCGTCTTTGATGAGCTGGACAACGGCTGCAGGCACACTCCTGCTACCGCTTACTGTCTGTAAATAACGGAGTTTATAAACTGGCTTTGGAGATTTTATCCCTTCTGTAATCAAGGATTCCAGATCTTCGTTATAGATTTCTTTTTTCTTATCAGCAAGTTCCAGGAAGCGCTGGAAGAAACTTTCAAAGTCCCGATCGTTGATTTTGAAGCCCATTTTTTCAAGCTGATGCCTCACAGCGTGACGCCCAGAGCGGGCTGTAAGGCGTATCTGTGCAGCCTGACCGCCAATTAATTCGGCATTTATTATTTCATATGTTTCTTTGTTTTTTAAAACTCCGTCTTGGTGAATCCCTGAAGAGTGCGTAAATGCATTTGTACCGATCACTGCTTTATTAACAGGGATTGGTATGCCGGTAAGTTTACTTACTAAACGGCTGGTACGATAGATTTCTTTATAATTTATATTCGTGCTAAATTTTTTATAGTAATCATGGCGTATTTTTAAGGCAACGACGATCTCTTCCAGTGCGGCGTTGCCGGCCCTTTCCCCAATACCATTTATATTACATTCAATCTGACGTGCTCCGTTTCGTATAGCTTCAAGGGAATTTACTACAGCGAGGCCGAGATCGTTGTGGCAATGTACACTGAATATGGCTTGATCGCTATTTGGCACGTTTTCTATGATGCGTCGTATCAGTGCACCAAATTCTTCTGGAACGGCATAGCCAACGGTATCAGGAATGTTGACCACTGTAGCACCGGCTTTAATTACGGCTTCAACAACGCGAAAGATGTATTCCTCACGTGCCCGGGTTGCATCTTCTAAGGAATATTCAACATCCGGCACGTACTTCTTTGCATATTTGACACAGTTAACTGCCTGTTCTAAAAGCACTTCCGGATCTTTTCGCAGCTTATAGCGCATATGGATATCGGAAGCAGCAAGAAAAACATGTATACGCGAATTTTCCGCTTCTTTAACAGCTTCCCAGGCATAATCAATATCTTTATAGACAGCACGGGCGAGAGCCATGATTGCCGGGCCGCGAACCTGCCTGGAGATCTCTTTTACAGCACGCAGATCACCGGGAGAAGATATCGGAAATCCAGCTTCAATTATATCAACTTTTAATTTTGCCAGCTGCTTCGCAATCTCTAGTTTTTCTTCAACATTTAAACGAGCATCAGGTGTTTGCTCACCATCCCTTAAAG
>JAAZDR010000218.1 GCA_012512705.1 Bacillota bacterium | reverse complement strand
GAGGGGCACAATCGTTATTTGGCAAAAAGAAAGGCCTCGATGATCTGCTTGGGAAATTTACGACCGGTTTGGCAGTTGGTTTCATGGTTTTAGCAATTATTTTAACAATTGTTGCTTAAAACAAAAAATAAATGTAGTTCTAGTTGGGAGGGATGAATTATGGATACTCTTCTATACTGGGCACCAGTATCAGCAGTGATTGCTCTTGGTTTTGCCTTTTATCTCTGGATGCGGGTAAACGCTGCTGACCCCGGTAATAAGCGGATGCAGGAGATTTCGTCAGCTATTCATGAAGGGGCGATGGCCTTTTTGAATCGCGAGTACCGCTCTCTTGCCCTCTTCGTCGTAATTCTTTTTTTAGTAATCGGGTTTACTTTAAATAACTGGTATACAGCCTTAAGTTTTGTTGTCGGAGCCATATTCTCTGCTACAGCAGGATTTATAGGGATGCAGGTTGCCACGCGTGCTAATACACGCACAGCAAATGCTGCCCGACAGGGAGTTGGTTCAGCCCTAAACATTGCTTTTTCCAGCGGATCGATCATGGGTCTTTCTGTGGCAGGCCTTGGTCTTCTAGGGCTGGGACTGCTTTACATAATCTTTCGCGATCCAGAGATCGTTAATGGCTATGCATTGGGGGCAAGCTCAATTGCTCTCTTTGCTCGTGTTGGCGGCGGTATCTATACTAAAGCTGCTGACGTGGGAGCGGATTTGGTCGGTAAAGTCGAGGCAGGGATTCCTGAAGATGATCCGCGCAACGCCGGCGTTATTGCCGATAATGTTGGCGATAACGTTGGTGACGTAGCCGGTATGGGCGCAGATCTTTTTGAATCATACGTAGGCTCCGTTATCGCAGCGATTACTATTGGTGTCGTCAGCTATGCCGGTATTGGCGGTGTGCTCTTACCGCTGCTCGTTGCCTCTGTCGGCGTAATCGCCTCTGTTATCGGATATTTCTTTGTGCGCGTGCGTGAAGGTGTACGTCTTGGTGCTGTTCTGGAAAGGGGCTCCCTGTTTAGTGCGATTATTGTGCTTATAGCATCATACTTTTTATGTAAAGGAGTTTTGGGCGAGATTGGTCCTTTTTGGGCTGTAGTCGCCGGACTTATAGCTGGTTTGGTGATCGGCCGCCTGACTGAGTATTACACCTCCGACCATTTTGAACCGGTGAAAGAGATTGCTAGGGCTTCACAAACCGGTTCAGCAACAAATATTATTAACGGTCTCGCCGTAGGGATGAAAAGCACCGCTTATCCGATCCTAGTAATTGTTGCGGCAATTCTGGTCTCCTTTTCAGTGTCCGGGATCTATGGTATTGCTCTTGCCGCAGTAGGGATGCTTTCTACTGTAGCGATGACAGTTGCTGTGGATGCTTATGGACCGGTTGCGGATAATGCTGGCGGTATTGCAGAGATGGCGGAGTTAGAACCGGAGGTTCGTCAGATCACTGATGAGTTAGACTCTCTCGGTAATACGACGGCAGCAATCGGTAAAGGGTTTGCGATCGGCTCTGCAGCGCTGACGGCTCTGGCCCTTTTTACTGCTTACACCGATGTTGCTGGCCTGGAGATAATTAACCTCACCAGTGCGAGAGTAATCGCCGGCCTGCTTATTGGTGGAATGCTGACCTTTTTCTTTACGGCGCGGACAATGGAGGCGGTAGGTAAAGCAGCCTTTGATCTGATCGAAGAGATCCGCCGTCAATTCCGGGAGATTGAGGGTTTGATGGAAGGAAAAGCAAAACCTGAATACGCCCGCTGTGTAGATATAAGTACTGCTGCTGCCCTAAGGGAAATGATTGTCCCCGGAGTTTTAGCAGTTGTGGCGCCGTTAGTTGTTGGGCTTGTTCCGTTTCTTGGCAAAGAAGCACTTGGTGGGCTTTTAGCAGGTTCGCTCGTTACCGGTGTGCTGCAGGCGATCAATATGGCCAATGCCGGCGGTGCCTGGGATAACGCTAAAAAATATATTGAAGCAGGGGCTTACGGAGGAAAGGGCAGTGAAGCACACAAGGCCGCTGTCGTCGGTGATACAGTCGGTGATCCGTTTAAGGACACTGCTGGTCCCTCGTTGAATATTCTGATTAAATTAATGAGTATTGTTGCCCTTGTTTTTGCTCCTTTATTCTTTTAAGAACTATATGAACCATAATTAAGTGGACAGGCTTTTAATCAGTGCGCAGGCTTTTTGCAGAGAGTCCGCTCACTGATTACAGTTATCCAAAAGGGAGTAGCAGGTGGCGCTGCCACCAGTTGTATTCGTCAACACGATGCTGTGCTCGGAACAGTGTCCGGATACAACGGTCATTGACGATCTGCAAGACTTTTGGCTTTTAACGACAGGCCGAGTCTTGCATTTTTTAATTTTTAGATTTAAACGCTGGTATTGCTTGAATGGCTCGATCGGATGCGGAGATTATAATTAACACAAGCATGGGCTGCTGGAAAAACAGTTGTAGGAGGTATGTGGAGTTGAAGCCTTATGAAAAACAAATTGATGAAGTTTTAAAACACTGGCAGGTCGATCCGGAGCATGGCCTGAGCACTGCTGAAGCTCAAAAGCGCTCCCGGGAACTAGGAGAGAATAAGCTTAAAGCAGCGCGAAAAAAAACGATCCTGCAGCGTTTTTTTGAGCAGCTTAAGGATGGCATGATCATCATCCTTATTATTGCCGCAGTGATTTCTTTTGGTGTTGCTGTTTATGAAGGAGAAGCTCAGGCTTTTTTTGAACCTTTATTAATTTTATTGATTGTTGTTCTTAATGCCACGCTGGGAGTGCTGCAGGAGAGCAGGGCAGAGAAAGCATTGGAGGCCTTAAAAAAGCTTTCTGTCCGACAAGCACGCGTGACGCGTGACGGCAAAGAGACGATTATTGATGCTGTAAAGCTGGTTCCGGGGGATATAATCAGTTTACAGGCAGGGGATTTTGTGCCTGCAGATGCCCGCATTATTGCTTCGGCTAGTTTAAAATCCGATGAGTCTGCATTAACGGGCGAATCTGTTCCTGCAGAAAAGGATGCTAACGCGGTAGTTGCGGAAAATGCTCCGCTAGCTGAACGTCATAATATGGTTTACTCTGGCTGCAGCATCACCTATGGACATGCTAAAGCTGTGGTCACCGCGATCGGCATGGAAACGGAAATAGGTAAAATCGCCAACCTGCTGGATACAGAGGCAGACCAACAGACACCGCTTCAACTCAAACTAGCAAACCTTGGGAAGCATTTGGGGATCATCGCCCTGGCTGCGTGTGCGGTAATTTTTGTACTCGGGCTCCTCGATGGCATGGACGTTATGCAAATTTTCATGACAGCAGTAGCGTTGGCGGTGTCAGCGATCCCTGAAGGACTGCCTGCTATCGTAACCATTGTCCTCTCCATCGGCGTGCAGCGCATGGTGAAGAAGAAGGCGATCATCAGGAGGTTACCTGCAGTAGAAACATTGGGTAGCGCTTCGGTAATTTGTTCGGACAAGACCGGCACCCTTACACAAAACCGCATGACACTGGTCAAGGCTTTTGAAGCGGAACACGGTATCCTGGAGGAAATTGGAGATAACAACTCTCCGGCGATTAAAAAACTCCTGCAGTATGCCGCACTTTGCTGCGACGCTACTGTGGAGATTGTAGATGGAGAAGTGCGCCATCTCGGGGATCCCACCGAGACCGCTATTGTCTTTGCCGCCCACAGGAACGGGATGCCAAAGGAGCAGTTGAACCGACTCTATCCCCGGCTGGCAGAAATACCCTTTGAATCTGAGCGGAAATTGATGACCACGGTTAATCGTATTGAAGGGAAAAATATTGTAATCGTCAAAGGTGCTTTTGATGTTTTAGCTGAAAAGTGCACCCGCGGCGATGTGTTGACAGGCAAAAAATACAGCGATGAGTTAAGCAGCCAGGCTTTGCGTTTACTGGCGATCGCTTACAAGGAGATCGCTACTGTTCCCCAAAACCCAACCAGTGAGGAGCTGGAAAACAATTTTACCTTCATGGGATTGGTGGGGATGATTGATCCGCCGCGCCCGGAGGTGCGCCACGCGGTTGCCGTCTGCCGTCAAGCAGGGATCAAACCGGTAATGATTACTGGTGACCAGATCATAACCGCGTCAGCTATTGCCAGGGATCTGGGTATCTTGTTGGACGGGGACGATGCGATTAGCGGAAGCGAACTTGCCGCGATGTCTGATGCAGAGCTCAAGGAACGGGTTTACAGGATTTCCGTTTATGCCCGCGTATCGCCGGAGGACAAAATTCGTATTGTCCGTGCCTGGCAGCAGCGGGGCGAAGTTGTATCGATGACCGGCGACGGCGTTAATGATGCCCCGGCTCTTAAAGCCGCTGATATTGGTTGCGCCATGGGCATTACTGGCACGGATGTGGCTAAAGATGCCTCGGATATGACGCTGACTGATGATAATTTTGCCACAATCGTTGATGCAGTACGGGAAGGCCGCGGTATTTACGATAATATTAAAAAAGTTGTCGGCTTTTTGCTTGGAACAAATATCGGGGAAATACTCACTGTCTTTTTGGCGATGATTCTCTGGCGACAGTCCCCCCTACTACCCCTTCAGCTTCTATGGATTAATCTAGTTACTGACAGCCTTCCCGCCATTGCTTTGGGTATGGAGGCGGTAGAGGAGGACGTGATGAAACGCGGCCCCAGGCCCAAAAATGAAAGCATCTTTGCCCAGGGGCTCGGTCTCCAGGTCGTCCTCCAAGGTTTTATGTTCGCCATTTTAACCCTTGTTGGATTTCTAGCCGGATGGAAGGAGAGCGGCGATATTGCTGCCGGACGAACGATGGCTTTTATAATCCTGGCGTTAACCCAGGTAGTTCACTCTTTTAATATGCGTTCCAATCATTCATTGTTTAGAATCGGTGTTTTCTCTAACCGCCATCTTAACAGCGCAGCCCTTATTTCCCTAGTGCTTATTCTCTTAGTTGTTTTCGCCCCTCCAGTAGCAACCATTTTTGGCTTGACCCAATTAACTGTGAAAGGGTATCTGCTGGCTTTAACCTTAGCCTTTGTGCCTGTTGCCGTATTGGAAATTGTCAAGGTATCAGGCCTTTTGAAACACCGCTCATAATTTAAAATGTTTGTCAGTTAGCCTGGAAATTATGGTAAAATAAAGTAACAATTGTTAGCGGCAGACGCTAGCGCTTACTGGCAAGCGAGGTGTAAAGAATGATAAAAAAGTCATTAAAGGTTATAAAAGATGTTGCGCGGCGATTATTATCCAGTTTTAGAAGGTTTCCGGAACCTTTAGCCCTAGCCTTTTTGACTGTCGTAATCCTTATTCTTATGAATCACCTTTCAAGGGAAGACGTTTTTCTTTTTCGCTTGGTAATGGTCCTCGCCCTAGGAATTCCGTTAACGCTGTGCATGAGAATGTTTTGGGAAAGGAGCTCCGTGCAAAAGATCGTCGCCGCAATGGCCTATATAGCGGTACCCGTAAT
>JAAZDR010000217.1 GCA_012512705.1 Bacillota bacterium | reverse complement strand
CGTCGGACCCACTGGAGCCGGCAAAACGACCCTTGTGAACCTCTTAATGCGTTTTTACGAGATTGACGGCGGGAGGAGCACCGTTGACGGTGTCGATATCAGGGATTTAAAACGGAAAGCTCTGCGCAGCATTTTCGGTATGGTGCTTCAGGACACATGGCTGTTTGACGGGACGATCAGGGAAAACATCGCCTACGGCCGCAAAGGGGCCACGGAGGAAGAGATCATCGGGGCTGCCAAAGCAGCGCATGCCGACTATTTCATACGCACCCTTCCCCAAGGTTACGATACGAAGCTCGGCGAAGAGGCCTCTACGATCTCCCAGGGGCAAAAACAGCTGCTGACAATTGCGCGCGCCATACTTGCCGACCCAGCGATTCTCATCCTCGACGAGGCCACAAGCAGCGTTGATACAAGAACGGAAATCCAGATCCAAAAAGCAATGCGAAACTTGATGCAGGGTAGAACGAGCTTTGTTATCGCCCACCGGCTGTCCACAATCCAGGACGCTGATCTAATCCTCGTCATGAATAAAGGAAGCATCATTGAAAAAGGCAGCCACCGTCGGCTTCTCGAGCAGGGAGGCTTCTACGCCGAGCTCTACTACAGTCAATTTGCCGGCCGGAAGGCTACCTAAATGAAACATCGGCAAGGGGTGCGCGGTTAAAATTTAATAATTCCTCAACCACTCTTCCAAATTGCTGCTAATCGCACCAGTCCCGCCTAAGAGGATAAACTCGCTTATCTCCCTCTCTGCAAGGAAATCAGCAACAACCTTGCCCGGTTCGCGGCAATCCCCCGGCAGCAAAAGTATCCCGCTGTCGTTTTTCGCTGCCAGCGCTGCCCCGGCAACAGCATCGGGGAAATCCCGCCCTGTAGCGAAATATAGCGCTTCCCCGTCATACAAGAACTCTTCGGCAAGTGCAACAGCTGTTGCGTAACGATCCTTTCCGGCAATTCTCTCCGGCCGCGGCAGTTCATTGAAGACTGCCTTGCTGACTGCGCCCTCGCCGCCCACAACAAAGGTATTGCGGATGCGCAGATCATTTAGGACAGCAGAGGTTGCCTCCGGCAGCCGATCCGTTGACGTCATCAGCACCGGATAGCCGAACCGTACCGCATAGGCGCTGGCTGAAAGGGCATCGGCAAAATCCGTTCCCACGACCACAAAAGCAGTTCTTATCCTGCCGCCCCGATCTGCAACCTCCCTGGCAATTTTCGCCGCTGTGGCATAGCGATCCTCACCAGCTATCCGCTGGATGCTAAGCCCCAGGCCTCTAAGCTCCGCTTCGACTTTCGCCGAAACAGCACCTAAGCCACCGAGAATAACTGCCCGGTCAACCTTCAGCCTCTTGATCTCAGCAGCGGTAGAAGTGTTCAGCTTGTCGGGCGCCGTAAGCAAAATAGGAGCGTCAAGATGGTAGGCGAGAAGAGCCCCGGCCAAGGCGTCGGCATAATCATCGCCGCGCGCAAGCACAACAGCCTCTCCCCCCTGGGGCCAGCCTGCTTTGCTGATTTCCGCCGCTGTCTGATAGCGATCCTTACCGGCAAGGCGTTTCACAGATTGTTTGCCAGCATACTGCTCGGCGATTAGTTTCGCTACATTCTTACGCACAGCAGGCAGGTAAGCATAGAGAATATCGCCTGGGCAGGAAGTTGCCTGCACATCACGGTGTCCAGCGATGCGCGGGATTTCAGCATAACCATACCGGTTTGTCTCAATCATCGCCTTTCCCTGCGGATCCAAATTATACTGGTGAAAACGCCAGGCAATTAGGCTTTCCAAGCTGGCGATCGCTTTTGCTGTTGGTTCCCCTGGAGCCGGGGAAGAAAGGGAAGGATGAAACTGCCCCAAAAGGGAGACCCCAAAGCTCTTGGCATTCGACTGCTTAGCATGAGCAGCTTGTGTATCTGTAGTCGCTAACCAGGGGTTATACCTCCCCTGATAAATATTCCCGTGCTGATCGATGAGGAAATTATAGCCGATATCACCCCAACCCTGTGTATTGGCATGATAGTGCCAAATACTGCGGATTGCCTGCGCCGGATCAGGAGGATTATTCTGCGTTACCGTGTGATGGATAATCACATGGCTCGGCGAAATCTTTTTCGGTGGCCAGTTCGGCGAATTGAGCTGATCCGCAGGCAGGTTGCCCCACCATTCCTCCCTGGTAATGATCCTTGGCGCTGAACCTGTCCCGGAGGAAAGGATTTGCATCAACTCCTCCCCTGAACCCTCCTCCTCAGGGCCTTCGCCTTCCCCACCTGGGTCCTCCTCTTCGAGAATAAACGATAAAGTCTGCAAACGGGGGGCCTCTTCCTTTTTTAAAGAAGCTGGCAGCGAAGTATCGGCAACAGAAACCTTAACGGACTTAAGCTCTGCCCCATCCGGCGGCACAAGCTTAAGCTCAAACTCGTTATGCTGTTCTTGATCAGGTGTCAGGTAAAGCTCCGACCAGTACTCTCCCGTGGAGTTGTCCTCCAGCTCAAATTCACCCTCAAGGACCTGCCAGGAGCTGAAGCTGCCGTCCCTGCCTTTTGTGCGTACCTGTATTTCAAATTCTTCCGCTGCAAAATACCCGGATCCAGCTTCAATCTCCCAGCCGATACCCAGCCCGGTAAAAGTAACCGGGGAGAGATGCGCAGCCGAAAAGGTCCCTTCCTCTTTCTGCCCTTCCAGGGCAGCCGCTTCCCAGACAAATTCCGCAGCTGGATACCCGTAAACCCCTGTTAAATCGTTAACCTGCGGCTCCAAAGACGTAATATCACTGCTGGTCTGGTAGCCAAAAACACCTGGCGGCGCAGCAATAATAATAAGCAGGACCAAAAGAACAGCGAGAAATTTTTGTACAATTTCAATCTGCCCCATTATGCAAGGCCTCCATATCATGCTGAAATATGTCAAACGATGTTATATTTGGTTAATATTCTTGCTTTCGGAGTCTTTTTCCTTTAAAATAACAGATAAAGTTAGCTTATTTTTGCAGGTAAATTATGGATAATAAGAAAGGCGGAAAAACGATGGCAAAAAAACATAACTTACCCGTATTGCTCTCCGTCTTAATTACAGCCGTAGTCGCTGGGGGATCTGT
>JAAZDR010000216.1 GCA_012512705.1 Bacillota bacterium | reverse complement strand
GTTAAAAGATATTCACTATAACTTTAAAATGGAAGAAATTTATTCTGCTCCGCTTGCAAAGGGAGATTACCTTGGTGAGCTGGAATTATTTATCGGCAATGAAAGGATCGGCTCTACTCCTTTAATAGCTGGCGAAGAAGTAAAGAAAGCTCCTTTTTACATGAATTTTATTAGGTTTTGGCGCTCCTTATTTAACAGACGTTAATTTAGAGTCAAGAAGGGATGTATAACGGTGATCAATTTTTTATGGTTGGGCATGATTTGCATTGCCATAGTTGTTGCCGGTTTTTCAGGCAATATTGAAATAGTTGCGGAAAGTATTTTCAATCATGCTGAAGAGGCAGTAAACATTGCTTTCTCCTTAATCAGTATTATGGCCTTTTGGTTGGGTATAATGAAACTTATTGAAAAGTCAGGATTGATCGAAGTGATTAAAACCATATTCCAGCCCATTGCGTTTCTACTCTTCCCGAAAATTCCACGGAAACATCCGGCAATGAACGCCATCTTAATGAACATGAGCGCAAATTTTTTGGGTATGGGCAATGCGGCAACCCCTTTCGGGTTAAAGGCGATGGAGGAGATGCAGAAATTAAACTCAACCCCAGATACAGCCACAGATGAGATGTGCACATTCTTGGTGCTTAATACTTCCAGCCTGACAATAATTCCGACAACAGTTATTGCTCTCAGGATTTCCGCCGGCTCTTTAAATGCTGCTGAAATAGTGTTACCAACAATAGTAGCCACTTTTTGTTCTACTGCTGTTGCTTTAATTATGGATCGGCTGTTACGGAGGCGCTACTAGGGAGGCGTCTAAGTGTCTGTTTCGAATATTGCTAATATTTTTTCTTCATGGATTATCCCCTTATTGATCCTTATAACTTTACTTTTCGCCCATTTGCGTGGAGTAAAAGTTTTTGAATCATTTGTTGAGGGGGCGAAGGAAGGTTTTGTTATAGCAGTTCGTTTAATCCCCTTTTTGGTCGCTATGCTAGTCGCTATTGGCCTTTTTCGTGATTCAGGGGCGATGAAATTGCTATCAGAAATACTTTCCCCTTTTTTAAACATGTTTGGCATTCCTCTAGAAATTCTTCCTCTAGCACTGATGCGCCCTGTTTCAGGCAGCGGTGCCCTGGCAATTACGTCTGATATGCTCTATACATATGGTCCCGATTCTTTTATCGGTCGTCTAGCCTCGACGATGCAAGGAAGTACAGATACAACCCTTTTTGTGTTAACAGTTTATTTTGGTGCCATAGGGATCAGTAAGATTCGCCATACCCTCGCTGTAGGGTTGATTGCCGATTTAAGCGGTTTTTTAGCAGCAATCATTATTTGTAAGTTGTTTTTTTGTTAGAAAACATATATTAACTTTGTATCATGTTCTATATAATTGCTTATAATAAATTATAGAATAATAAGAATAAAAAAGACAATGTCATTGTTTATTAGGGGCGTCTAAACTATGGAGCAGATTGTCGTTATCGGTGGGGGATGGGCAGGGTGTGCAGCTGCCCTAGCTACTGCAAAAAGAAGAAAAAAGGTTATACTTTGTGAGCGAACTGATAACTTGCTTGGGACAGGGTTGGTGGGCGGTATTATGCGCAATAATGGGCGCTATACTGCGGCCGAAGAGTTAATAGCTATGGGTGCCGGGGAGCTAATACAGATTACTGATCAGGAATCATGCCATGAAAATGTTAATTTTCCCGGTCACTGTCATGCTAGCCTCTATAACGTTTATACCGTTGAACCGCGTGTTAAAAAACTGCTAAAAAATTATGGTGTCGAACTACGTATGTGCACGAGGGCGATTGATGTGCAACTAGAGGGTGAACGACTCACTTCAGTAATTCTCGCTGGCGGTAGTTATATTCAGGGTGATGTATTCATCGATGCAACGGGAACTGCGGGACCGATGGGTAATTGTACTAGGTATGGAAATGGCTGTGTGATGTGCATCTACCGTTGCCCGACGTTCGGCCCGAGGATAAGTATTACAGCAAAATGCGGTGTGATCGAGCCTCCGGGATTAAAAGAAGATGGCTCCCCGGGGTTGTTTAGTGGTTCTTGTGAGTTGGCAAAAGAATCGCTTTCAGATTTGCTGAACCGTGAACTTGCACAAAAGGGGTTTGCTATTATACCTTTACCTGATAAAATT
>JAAZDR010000215.1 GCA_012512705.1 Bacillota bacterium | reverse complement strand
GCCTTCACGGATCGCAAAGCGTAAGCCCTCCTCAATCGCAATCGGTGTGATAAGTTCTATCTCCATATTAACATTATCACCAGGCATTACCATCTCTACACCTTCAGGTAAGGTGATTACACCAGTAACATCAGTAGTACGCATGTAAAACTGAGGACGATAACCCTGAAAGAACGGTGTGTGACGACCACCTTCCTCTTTTTTCAATACATAGACCTCCGCTTTGAATTTGGTGTGCGGACGAATGCTGCCCGGCTTGGCTAAAACTTGACCACGCTCAACTTCGTCACGGTCAATACCACGAAGAAGAACACCAATGTTGTCACCAGCTTCCGCTTCGTCCATCATTTTACGAAACATCTCTACACCCGTAGCTACCGTCTTACGAGGACGCTCGTCTAAACCAACAATCTCTACTTCATCCCCTACTTTGATTACTCCTCGCTCCACCCGACCAGTAACTACTGTACCACGACCAGTAATGCTGAAAACATCCTCAATCGGCATGAGATAAGGCTTGTCTTTGTCACGCTCCGGTGAGGGTATATAGGTATCAACAGCATCCATTAACTCCCAAATCTTACCACAATACTCGCATTCACGACTACCACAACCACACTCTAAAGCCTTCAATGCTGAACCACTCACTACTGGCGTGTCGTCACCAGGAAATTCATACTCATTAAGAAGATCCCTAACCTCCATCTCTACAAGCTCTAATAGCTCTTCGTCATCTACCATGTCTGCCTTATTCAAAAATACTACTATATATGGAACTCCTACCTGACGAGATAGTAAAATATGCTCCCGCGTCTGGGGCATCGGACCATCTGCCGCAGAAACAACAAGTATAGAACCATCCATCTGGGCCGCCCCAGTAATCATGTTCTTAACATAGTCAGCGTGACCAGGACAGTCAACATGAGCATAATGACGCTTCTCAGTCTCATATTCAACATGAGAGGTGGCAATCGTAATCCCACGCTCCCGCTCCTCAGGAGCCTTGTCAATAGCATCAAATGCCTTCTTCTCCGCTAAACCAGCCGTTGATAAACAATAGGTGATCGCTGCAGTCAATGTCGTTTTCCCATGATCAACATGGCCAATAGTTCCCACGTTCACGTGAGGCTTTGTCCTCTCAAATTTTTGCTTCGCCATTCAATATACCTCCCTAAAAAATAAACAGTTATTTTTTGATTTCTTTACCATACGACGAGGTCCTCAATCTATCCGGCATTTTTAATTACTTTTTCTGCTAAATTGCCAGGAACCTCCTCATAATGTGAGAATTCCATGGAATAAGTGCCACGTCCCTGTGTATGAGAACGAAGCTCTGTCGCATAACCAAACATTTCTGCTAGAGGAACATAGCTGTGTACAACCTGTGCTCCTGCCTGAGTATCCATACCCTCAATACGCCCGCGACGGCCATTAAGATCACCTATTATATCACCGAGATACTCCTCCGGTATGATTACCTCTACTTTCATTATTGGCTCTAAAAGCACCGGTACCGCCTTCATCATTGCCTTCTTAAAGGCCTGGGCGGCAGCAATTTTAAATGCCATCTCCGATGAATCAACGTCATGATATGAGCCGTCGTAAAGGGTGGCCTTAATATCAACAATTGGGTAACCAGCAAGCACCCCATTCGCCATTGCTCCCTTTATTCCCGCTTCAACAGCTGGAATATACTCCTTTGGAATAACACCGCCGACAATTGCATTCTCAAATTCAAACCCGGCGCCGCGTTCACGCGGTTCCAACCTTAGAAAAACATGGCCATACTGACCGCGCCCACCAGTCTGACGGACAAACTTACCCTATGCCTCTGCGGATTGGCGGATCGTCTCTTTGTAGGCTACTTGTGGCTTCCCTACATTAGCGCCAACATTAAATTCACGTAAAAGCCTATCTACAATAATTTCCAGATGCAGCTCGCCCATGCCGGAAATAATTACCTGGCCCGTATCTTCGTTAATGTGCGTTGTGAATGTGGGATCCTCTTCGGCAATTTTCTGCATCGAAATTGTCATTTTTTCCTCATCCTGCTTCGTTTTCGGCTCAATAGCTACCGCGATAACTGGCTCAGGGAATTGAATTGATTCAAGGATAATCGGGTTGTTCTCGTCGCAAAGGGTGTCGCCTGTACTTACATCTTTTAGTCCCACGGCAGCAATTATATCACCAGTATATGCACTCTTTATTTCCTCACGGTGATTGGCATGCATTCGCATTAATCGCCCAATTCGACCTTTCTTCTTTTTAGAGCTGTTGAAAATATAGGAGCCGCTGTCAAGCGTCCCAGAATAGATGCGCATAAAGGTGAGTTTGCCAACAAAAGGATCGGTCATAATTTTAAACGCAAGAGCGGCAAAGGGAGCATTATCTGATGTTTCACGATACTCCTCTTCCCCGGTATCCGGAAGAATGCCTTTAATGTTAGGGACATCCAACGGGGAAGGTAAATAGCGGACAATAGCATCCAACAGAGGCTGCACACCTTTATTGCGATAGGAAGAACCACATAATACCGGAACAGCAGCGCCCTTGATCGTCGTCCGACGCAGGGCAATATGAATCTCTTCTTCGGAAATATCTTCGCCCTCCAAATACTTTTCCATGACCTGGTCGTCATTATCGGAAAGAAATTCCAGCAGTTCCTCCCGGTATTTTTGTGCCTCCGTACATAGTTCCTCCGGAATATCTGTCTCATCGCTGCGCGTCCCCAGATCGTCGAGGTAGACAATCGAACGCATACGAATTAAATCAATGACCCCCTTGAAATTTTCCCCGCTGCCGATAGGGATCTCAATAGGAACGACATTAGCTTTAAGTTTCTGGCGCATCATCTCAATAACATTAAAGAAATCAGCGCCAACGATATCCATCTTATTGATATATGCAATCCGAGGTACGCCATATTTATCAGCCTGTCTCCATACTGTTTCCGACTGGGGTTCTACTCCACCCTTAGCGCAAAATACTCCGACTGCACCATCTAAAACACGGAGGGATCTTTCCACTTCTACAGTAAAATCCACGTGCCCTGGCGTGTCTATAATATTAATCTGATGTTCTTTCCATTTGCAAGTTGTTGCTGCAGAAGTAATGGTAATGCCCCGCTCCTGTTCCTGAGCCATCCAATCCATTGTAGCTGCCCCATCATGTGTTTCCCCTAATTTGTGAAGTCTTCCTGTATAGAACAGGATTCTTTCTGTAGTCGTCGTCTTACCTGCATCGATATGGGCCATAATTCCAATATTTCTGATCCTTTCCAGAGGCATTTCCCTTGGCATATGGTTTCCCTCCTTTCCAAATATCTAAACTTATAAACTTACCAGCGATAATGAGCAAAGGCTTTGTTGGCTTCAGCCATCTTATGCGTATCTTCTTTTTTCTTAACAGAAGAGCCAGTATTATTTGCAGCATCCATAATCTCAGCGGCCAAACGCGCAGACATGCTTCCTTCTCCACGTTCCCTAGCGTAGTTAACAATCCAACGAATAGCAAGGATTAACTTGCGATGAGAGTTTACCTCAACGGGCACCTGATAAGTTGCCCCGCCAACACGGCGCGGTTTTACTTCTAAGACCGGAGCTACATTATTTATCGCCATTTCTAATACTTCCTCAGGATCGCGCCCAGTCTTTTCTTTTATAATGTCAAACGCTTCGTAGAAAATTTTTTGGGCTTTGCTCTTCTTCCCATCATACATCAGTTTATTAATAAATTTGGCAATCAGCTTACTATTATATACTGGATCCGGTGTAATCTCTCTTTTGGGGACTGGTCCTTTCCTTGGCAACACTTCTCCCCCTTTCCATTCTAAACTATTTTTTTGGCCTCTTCGTCCCATATTTGGAACGCCCTTGGGAACGATTTTCTACACCAGCTGCATCGAGCGCTCCCCGTATTAGATGATACCTAACCCCCGGGAGGTCCTTAACACGTCCACCTCTCACCAAGACAACCGAGTGTTCCTGTAGATTATGACCAATACCAGGGATATACGCTGTAACTTCAATGCCATTTGTCAGCCGTACCCTAGCAATTTTCCGTAAAGCAGAATTTGGTTTTTTGGGAGTCGTCGTTGACACACGAGTACAGACCCCGCGTTTCTGTGGAGATGCTTCCAGAGCAGGAGCATCTTTTTTCTGAAGTATTTTTTTTCTTCCCTTTCTTACCAATTGGTTGAGTGTCGGCAACTATTCCACCTCCTTCCCTGCTGTTCCAATAATACAGGCTGCCGCCGCGCCAACTTTAATTGAGCAGGCGCGGCCTAATTCAGCCATACTATCTACTTTTACTAGTTCTATATTATTTTTACGGCTTGCTTCTATTACTTCCTCAATGATATGAGGTTCTGCATCGCAAGCAACATATACTTTTATGGCCTTATTATTGTGAATAGCCTTTAATGTCTGTTTCATACCAACAACTACCTTGTCAGCTTTTTTAAGACTATCTAATAACAAGGTAAAACCCTCCTACATAATAGCCTTTAACCGGCTACTGGCACGCACTTTGACATTTTACCACTACCTCTAATTGTTGTCAACAAATTTATCTGCCAGTAATTCTTCCTTTAGAGTGCTTTCAGAGGCAGTGTTGCCAGGCAAAGAATCCTCTTCTACCCCTTCCTGTTCGCCGATCGCAGAAGCTGCAGCACCTTCCCCAACGCGCACGGTTATACTACGGTAGTGAGGCATACCTGTGCCTGCGGGTATAAGCTTGCCGATAATAACATTCTCCTTTAAGCCGATCAAAGGATCTTTCTTCCCTTTAATAGATGCCTCCGTCAGAACCCTAGTCGTTTCCTGGAAGGAAGCTGCGGATAAGAATGAATCAGTAGCAAGTGATGCCTTAGTAATCCCCAGGAGAACTGGCCGTGCGGTTGCCGGCTGACCACCTTTAGCAGCTTTTTTTTCATTGATTTCTTCAAAATCTATTGCATCTACTAATCCACCAGGCAGCAGTTCTGTATCACCTGCATCTTCGACTTTTACTTTTTTAAGCATCTGACGAATAATAATTTCAATATGTTTATCATTAATATCTACACCCTGCATGCGATAAACATTTTGTACTTCTTTTAACAGATAGAGCTGCACACTGCGTAGGCCTTTTACTTTTAGCAGTTCATGGGGATTAAGCGAGCCTTCGGTAAGTTCATCGCCGGCATTCACACGGTTACCTGCTTTCACTTTTAAACGCGCCCCATAAGGAATTGTGTACGCCCTTTCCTCACCATCCTCTGAGGTTACCAAGACCTCCCGCTTGTAATGAGCCTCCCTGATATCAATTTTTCCGGAGATCTCAGTAATAATCGCTTGTCCTTTAGGTTTACGCGCTTCAAAGAGTTCCTCCACCCGCGGCAGACCCTGGGTTATGTCATCACCGGCAACGCCACCGGTGTGGAAAGTACGCATCGTTAACTGCGTTCCCGGCTCGCCGATCGATTGGGCAGCAACGATCCCCACTGCCTCCCCTACATCAACAACCCTGCCGGTAGCAAGATTACGCCCATAACATTTCACACAAACACCATGACGTGTCCGACAGGTAAGCACTGTACGAATTTTTAGATCGTCCAACTTTACTTCTATGAGCTTTTCCGCCGTATCCTCGTCAATCTCTTCATCAGCACGTGCAAGCAGTTCCCCGGTCTCCGGATGATAAGCATCCTCTAAGAGGAAGCGCCCAATCAAGCGACTTTTCATTTCTTCAACCTCAAACTCTTCACCGTCATTATAATCGCTTAAAGATATCCCTTGATTAGTATGGCAATCTACCTCCCGAACGATTACGTCCTGGGAAACATCTACAAGACGCCTCGTCAGGTACCCGGAATCAGCAGTCTTTAAAGCTGTATCAGCAAGTCCCTTGCGTGCACCGTGGGTAGATATAAAGTATTCCAACACTGTAAGTCCTTCACGGAAATTTGCCTTAATCGGGAGATCGATAATTCGCCCTGTAGGGTCAGCCATAAGCCCACGCATTCCCGCTAGCTGTGTAATTTGTGACTCGTTCCCCCTTGCCCCGGAATGAGCCATCATATAGATCGGGTTCAATTTATCCATGTTATTCATCAGCTCTTTGGCAAGGTCATCGCGAGCCTTGCTCCAGATCTCAATCACTTGGTCATAACGCTCTTCTTCGGTAATCAAACCGCGTCTAAACTGCTTCTCCACTATTTCAACTTCGCTCTCGGCCTGGGCAAGAATCTCCGCCTTGGCTTTTGGGACAACTATATCATCAATAGCAACAGTGACTCCTGCTTTCGTAGCATAGTTAAAGCCTAATTTTTTTAGATCGTTCAATATTTGTGCTGTTTTTGTATTACCATATCTTCTATAGCATTTGCCGACGAGTTCTCCAAGGGCACCCTTCTTAAACGCCTCATTCAACGGGATTTCCTTCACAACCTCATGAGGGTTCCGTCCTTTAAGAAGCACCAGTTCGTTTTCATCCAGTGATTCCAAGGAAGGTTTGTTGAAATAAGGGAAGTCATCGTGGAAAACCTCGTTAAAAATTATCTTGCCTGGGGTCGTAACTAAATAGAGTCTCCCGCTCTTTTGCCGTCTCCTCTCTGAAATAACCGGCTTAAGCTTAGGTATACTTTCGGCATCTAAAAAAATACGTGCATGGAGGTTTATCTCCCCCTACTGATAAGCCATAACGACCTCATTTGGATCTTTGTAAACCTTACCTTCACCTTTTACCCCTTCCTCCTCCACTGTTAGATAATAACAGCCAAGAACTAAATCTTGGTTAGGGGTAACTACAGGTCGGCCATCTTTGGGGTTAAGAATGTTTTGCGCTGAAAGCATTAATAGTCTTGCTTCAGCTTGAGCTTCAGCAGAAAGCGGAACATGCACAGCCATCTGATCGCCATCAAAATCAGCATTGTAAGCTGGACAAACAAGAGGGTGAATGCGGATCGCTCTTCCTTCCACCAGAACGGGTTCAAATGCCTGGATCCCCAACCGGTGCAGTGTAGGTGCTCTGTTTAAAAGCACAGGGTGATCTTTAATTACTTCTTCAAGCACATCCCATACTTCCGGACGCACTTTTTCAACCATCCGCTTTGCGCTCTTAATATTATGAGCAAGCCCGTTTTTAACCAACTGTTTCATAACAAAAGGTTTGAAAAGCTCTAAGGCCATCTCCTTTGGCAGACCACACTGATAGAGCTTTAACTCCGGCCCAACAACGATCACTGAACGTCCTGAATAGTCAACACGTTTGCCGAGAAGGTTCTGGCGGAAACGACCTTGCTTGCCTTTGAGCATATCACTTAGGGATTTAAGCGGTCGATTGCCCGGTCCTGTTACGGGCCTCCCACGTCGTCCATTGTCAATCAGGGCATCAACAGCCTCTTGGAGCATCCTTTTTTCATTACGGACAATAATGTCGGGAGCGCCAAGGTCGAGAAGGCGCTTAAGACGGTTATTACGGTTAATCACCCGCCGGTAAAGATCATTCAAATCTGAGGTGGCAAAACGTCCGCCGTCTAACTGCACCATCGGTCGCAGATCCGGCGGTATAACAGGGATTACTTCAAGGATCATCCAGCTAGGCTTGTTGCCCGAGAGGCGAAAGGCCTCCGCAACTTCCAAACGCCGGACTGCACGCACTTTTTTCTGACCTGTAGCTTCCTTTAGCTCCATGCGGAGCTCTTTCACCAGCTCATCGAGATCAATCTCTTCCAAAAGCTTTTTAATTGCCTCTGCACCCATTTCCGCTCGAAATCCTTTTCCGACTTTAAATAGGGCCGCATATTTTTCACGGTACTCCCTATACTCTGCTTCCGTAAGCAGCTGCTTCTTACTCAAATATGTTTCACCAGGATCAATAACTACATAAGAAGCAAAGTAGAGAACTTTTTCCAGCGCCCGAGGCGACATATCCAAAAGCAGCCCCATTCTACTCGGGATACCTTTAAAATACCAGATATGAGATACAGGTGCGGCTAGCTCAATATGTCCCATGCGTTCACGCCGTACTTTTGCCCGGGTTACCTCTACTCCACAGCGGTCGCAGACAATTCCTTTATAGCGTACGCGCTTGTATTTGCCACAATGGCATTCCCAATCCTTCTGCGGCCCAAAAATCTTTTCACAAAAAAGACCTTCCCGCTCCGGCTTAAGGGTTCGGTAGTTAATAGTCTCCGGTTTTTTTACCTCCCCGCGAGACCAGGCACGTATCTGCTCGGGCGAAGTCAGGCCGATTTGCAAGGTGTCAAAATTATTGACATCCAACAATGAGCACTCTCTCCCTTCCGACAAATTGCCTTTCGCAAATTATCAAACGCTTTGGCAGAGTTATAGTAGATCCTCTCCGTCGTCTTCACTATCCTCTTCCAAATCCCCGAGTTCTTCCAAACTTTCCGTTTCCGTTAAATTATCCACAGAGCTGTTTAAGACTTCCTCAAATCCTGCATCTGCGATATTTTGTTCGTTCTTTTCCCCAATCTCATCCTCACCTTCATCTTCTTCCGTTCCTTCCATATTAACATCGAGCTCTCCGTCACTATCATCTTCGTCCGCCTGCACTTCCTTAATCAACACTTCTTTTTCTTGCTCCAGCACTTTCACATCAAGACATAAACTTTGAAGCTCTTTTACTAAGACCTTAAACGATTCTGGAACACCTGGTTCAGGAATATTCTCGCCTTTAACAATCGCTTCATAGGTCTTAACACGACCCACAACGTCGTCGGATTTGACAGTGAGCATCTCCTGGAGAGTATATGCGGCGCCGTAGGCTTCTAATGCCCAAACCTCCATCTCACCAAAACGTTGACCGCAAAATTGGGCTTTGCCGCCAAGCGGCTGCTGTGTAACCAGGGAATAAGGACCTGTAGAACGGGCATGAATTTTATCGTCAACAAGATGGGCGAGTTTTAACATATATACATAGCCTACAGTAACTTCCTGATCAAACGGTTCTCCCGTTCGACCGTCATAGAAAATACTTTTTCCATTGCGCGGCAAGCCAGCCTCCTCAAAAGCAGCAAAAACATGTTTCTCTCGTGCCCCATCAAAGACTGGCGAAGCAATACTTATGCCAAGCACCTTGCTTGCCCAACCGAGATGGGCCTCAAAGATCTGTCCGATATTCATACGCGATGGAACACCCAAAGGGTTGAGGACGATCTCTATAGGAGTCCCGTCAGGAAGGAAGGGCATGTCTTCCTCTGGCAGGATACGTGCAATAACACCTTTGTTACCATGACGTCCAGCCATCTTATCGCCCTCTGAAATTTTTCGTTTTTGTGCGATATAAACGCGAACAAGCTGATTGACACCAGGAGATAATTCATCCCCTTCATCACGGGAAAAAACCTTGACATCAACAACTATACCCGCTTCACCGTGTGGCACCCTCAGCGAAGTATCCCTGACTTCCCGTGCCTTCTCACCGAAAATTGCCCTGAGCAGCCTTTCTTCCGCAGTAAGTTCCGTTTCCCCCTTGGGTGTTACTTTTCCAACAAGTATATCACCGGCACGCACCTCGGCACCTATACGGATAATCCCACGTTCATCTAAATCTCTTAAAGCATCCTCACCAACATTAGGAATATCTCTGGTGATTTCTTCTGGGCCGAGCTTAGTATCTCGCGCTTCAGACTCGTACTCTTCAATATGGATAGAAGTAAAAATATCTTCCTTAACAAGTTTTTCACTGATTAAAATCGCATCTTCATAGTTGTATCCTTCCCAGGGAAGGAAAGCGACCAACACGTTCCTTCCCAAGGACAGTTCACCCTTATCTGTACACGGTCCGTCAGCGATAATATCACCAGCACTTACCTTTTGACCGCGGCGGACAATCGGCTTTTGGTTAATACAAGTCCCCTGGTTAGAACGCTTAAATTTTCTTAAACGATAAATATCACAGCCGCGTGGAGCATAGGAACGCCCGGTGGTAGGGAAAACTTCCCCTGTTCGCCCGTTAATTATCTGGTTCAAACCATTGGGATCATTCTCTCTTTTAATAACAATTTCCGTGGAGCTAACATAAATCACTTCTCCGTCATTTATAGCTGTAACAATAACTCCTGAATCCCTTGCCACCTTATACTCCAGCCCTGTTCCGACCAACGGTGCTTCCGTCTGTAACAATGGAACTGCCTGCCGCTGCATATTCGCACCCATTAAAGCCCTGTTGGCGTCATCATTCTCCAAAAACGGAATTAAAGCTGTAGCCACACTAACCAGTTGTTTCGGAGAAACGTCCATGTAGTCGACTTCTTCCGGACGGCGCATTACTGTTTCGTTGCGGTAACGACAAGTCACACGATCTTTGATGAATTTGCCGTTCTCATCAAGCTCGGCGTTAGCCTGAGCAATAACATAGTTGTCCTCATCATCAGCAGTAAGAAAAACTATTTCATCGGTAACAACTTTATTTTTCTTATCCACCTTCCGGTAAGGGGTTTCAATAAAACCATACTTATTAATCCGAGCATAAGTACTCAACGAGCCAATAAGCCCAATATTTGGACCTTCTGGAGTCTCAATCGGACAAATACGGCCATAGTGTGAATGGTGGACATCACGAACCTCAAAACCGGCTCTCTCCCGACTAAGTCCTCCAGGTCCTAGGGCGCTTAAACGGCGTTTATGGGTAAGTTCTGCCAGGGGGTTAGTCTGATCCATAAACTGTGAAAGCTGACTGCTACCAAAAAACTCTTTTATAGAGGCGATAACAGGACGAATATTGATCAACGCCTGTGGTGTAATTGCTTCCACATCTTGAATGGTCATCCTCTCCCGTACAACCCTTTCCATACGAGAAAGCCCAATACGAAACTGATTTTGTAAAAGCTCACCAACACTACGCAAGCGTCTATTCCCGAGATGATCAATATCATCTATCAAACCAATACCATCCACAAGATTAAGCATATACCCAATAGTAGCAGTTATATCTTCTTTTGTTAAATGTTTGATCTGGTCGTCAACATTTTCATTACTTAACACAAGGCATGCTTTATCATCCTGGTTGTAAACTTTGACTTTGCTAATAGCAAGCTTTTCTATCTTCTCTAACAAATATTCGTCAACAACAGTATCTTTATAGGCAATGACCTCTCCGCTATCAGGGCCTGTTAAATCTTCAGCAAGCTTACGGTTCAAAATACGATTTTTAAGTGAAAGTTTCTTATTCATTTTGTAGCGTCCCACATGTGCAAAATCATAGCGGCGGGAGTCAAAGAAAAGGCTTTCAAACAGAGACTTGGCATTCTCAATATTTAACGGCTCACCAGGGCGCAAGCGCTTATATATTTCCAATAAGCCGGACTCATAACTGTCAGTGTGATCCTTCTCCAACGTAGCTAAAATATTTGGGTCATGATCATAGAGGCGCAAAATTTCCTCATTCGTACCATAACCAATTGCACGTAAAAGGACGGTAACCGGCACTTTGCGAGTACGGTCTACACGCACATAGATCGCATCATTTACATCCATCTCAAATTCTAACCAAGCACCGCGATTAGGAATTATCGTGCCGTTAAAAAACTCCTTACCGCTGTAATCAAGCTGCCTGTTAAAATACACCCCAGGAGAACGAACGAGCTGACTGACAATTACACGTTCAGCTCCATTAATAATAAAGGTACCGTTTTTAGTCATCAGCGGGAAATCGCCCATAAAAACTTCTTGTTCTTTAACTTCCCCAGTTTCCTTGTTAATAAGACGCACTTTCACGCGCAGGGGGGCAGAATAAGTAGCATCACGTTCTTTACATTCTTCCACTGTATATTTTGGCTCCCCAAGGGAATAGCCGATAAATTCTAATATTAAATTGCCGGTAAAATCTTTAATTGGCGAAATATCCTCAAACATCTCCTGTATTCCTTTTTCTAAAAACCATTTATAAGAGCTTAATTGTACTTCAATAAGGTTCGGCAGATCAAGAACTTCACGTATCTCAGCATAATTTCGCCTTTTATTGTGTCCAGCAAGATTTTCCACAACCATGATCACTTCATTCCCCCTAAGAAATAAATTCCTCACCGCACCACAACACCGAACATTAAAAAAAATTTTAAAAAATGAAATTAAGCCCAAAAGAAACCAGCATAATAAGATAACATTTCCCTTTGGGCATTGAAATATGCATGTTGCGTACACTATTAAGCAATATATAACAATATCACAATAATTTGCGGAAGTCAACATTTGTTGCCATCTTTTTTGTAGAAGGTTAATTGCAAGTTTAATTGATATCCATATTATAACACCCTCTGATTATGCTAATTTGTTAGCATTTTCATTAGATCCAGGCTCCCATGCGCTAAATGGATAGACTTTTTTATAAAGAAAGACACCCACACTACTACAGTAGTGTGGGTGTCTTTCTTTAATGTTTTTTATTATTTTAGTTCAACGGAGCCGCCGCTTTCTTCAATCTTTGCCTTAATACTTTCTGCTTCTTCTTTGCTTACTTTCTCTTTTATAGGGGCAGGTGCACCATCAACGAGAGCTTTCGCTTCTTTAAGGCCCAGGCCAGTAATTTCACGAACTGCCTTAATCACCTGGATTTTCTTGTCTCCTACACTAGTAAGAACAACATCGAATTCGATCTGCTCTTCAACTGCTTCAGCCTCTCCGGCAGCAGCCGGGGCTGCAGCAACTGCAACAGGGGCAGCTGCAGAAACACCAAATTCTTCTTCAAGAGCTTTTACAAGCTCAGAAAGCTCCAAAACAGTCATCCCTTTAACCATTTCTAAAATTTCATTAACCTTAGACATTTATTTGCCTCCTCCTATTAATTAAATTCTTAATTATGCAGTTTCACTTTCCAATTTTTCCTGAACAGCTTGCAGTGCATACACAAGACTGCGGATATTCCCCTGCAAAACATTCACAAAACCGGCGATAGGAGCTTGAAAAGCACCGCATACCTGCCCAAGCAGCACCTCCCGGCTCGGCAGCTCCCCGAGACTTTTAACACGTTTTACATCGATAATTTTTCCTTCTAAAACACCAACTTTTATCGAAAAGGCTTCATTTTCCTTACTAAACTTCAGCAACGTTTTTGCCGGAGCGGCGGCATCCTCATAGCCAAAGGCAACAGCTGTAGGGCCTTCCAGATATTGTTCAAGCTCTTCAAGACCAATTTCTTTGACAGCCCTACGAGTAAAGGTGTTTTTAACGACTTTATACTCAGCACCATTTTCGCGCAGCTGATTTCGCAGTTCATTTAGCTCAGGAACATTAAGTCCTCTGTAATCGGTAAATACCGCTACTGTTGCCTTTTGCAGCTTTTCTTTGATTTCTGCTACTTTTTCTCTTTTACGCTCCAGGTTTCCCACTAGTTCACCCCCTTCCGCCAAAAACAAAACCCCCGCAGCAATACGGAGGCTAGAAATCTAGTCAATAGAATTCAACCTCGGCAGGAAATTACGCCCTTCGGCACCAGCTTTCTACGGTTCAACAATAAAAT
>JAAZDR010000019.1 GCA_012512705.1 Bacillota bacterium | reverse complement strand
CGCCCAGTGGGATCCCCGATTCGACCTGTAAAATCGCCAAGAATGACAGTTACCTGGTGCCCCAAATCCTGAAGTTCTTTGAGTTTATGTAAAACTACAGCATGTCCCAGATGCAAATCCGGAGCTGATGGATCAAAGCCGAGTTTGCAGCGTAACGGAGTATTGCTCTTTTCTGAGCGCTTTAATTTTTGTAAAAGTTCTTCTTCATTGATTATCTCAGCTGTATTTGTTTTTATAATTTCCAGCTGTTCCTCTGCGCGCATTATCTGTCCTCCCAAATCCCAATATCAAAATATAATTAATTCTAACATAATCAATTTTTTATTGCAAAACACCGTCAACAAACTGTAAAATAATAAGCATAACTTTTAGCAACCGGGACAAATTATTGTGTTATAATATTATAGTATAAATAACTTGTAACCTGCTTCTTTACATAGGAAGGAGGATTTTTGTCAAATGGCAACCAGAGGGCAAAATAAGAAACGAAAAGGGAATAAGACTAAAAGTATCTTTAAAAAAACACTGAAAATTATCCTATTAGCAGTTCTTGTCATCGGCTTTTCAGCATCTGTTTGCGTAGGTTTTGTCTTTTATGGGTATATAAAAGATGCACCAGAACTTGATTTTAATAAACTTGTGCCTTTTGAGACTTCTTATATTTACGATATTAATGATCGTGAGGTGACTAGCCTCTACCAAGAACAGAACCGTATTCTTATAGATCTCGAAGATATACCGCAAATAGTACAAGATGCTTTTATCGCTATTGAGGATGAACGCTTCTATGAACATCACGGGTTTGACCCAATCGGCATTCTGCGCGCTTTTTATACTAATTTAAGACATAAGCGTATCGAACAAGGCGGAAGTACGATTACCCAGCAGCTCGTTAAAAGGGTTTTTCTTTCCCCGAAACAAAATTATAAACGAAAAGTGCAAGAAATATGGTTAGCAATAAACTTAGAACGGCAATTTACTAAAGAAGAAATATTGGAACTATACTTAAATGAAATTTATTTTGGTAACGGTGCTTATGGCATTGAAGCCGCATCTAACACTTATTTTGGAAAGAGTGTTAACGAACTCGAACTGCATGAAGCTGCCCTTCTAGCCGGCATTCCTCGGTCACCAAATTACTACAATCCCCGTGCTAACCGTGATATAACAGAAGCACGCGCTAGAACGGTTCTGAAAAAAATGCTCGATTTAGAAAAAATAACGGAAGCTGAATACCAGGAGGCTGTCAATAAAGAATTTGTTTATTTTAAGCCACCTTCAAGAGAATATCCATACCCTCATTTTATAGACCACGTTGTCCACTCGGAGTTAATTGACATCCTTTCCTCACTACCGGGGAATGAACATCTAGAAGTGCAGGAACAGCGTGAGAAAGCATATCATATGATCTACACTCAAGGAATTCGTGTTTATACAACACTTGATCCAACTATACAAACCATTGCAGAAGCAGCAATGGCCAACGAAGAATACTATCCGGAAAGTATTCCGGTAAATATGACTGCTCTAAATGCTGAGCTTCAAAGAATTGAAGAAAAAATAAATGCTGGAGAACTTCCCAGAAGTGCACTTAAAAATATTAACCTTAAGGATTTTATAGATGAGGGAAAAGGGGTCTTGCAACCGCAAGCCGGATTGGTAGTTGCCGATCCTTCAACTGGAGAGGTTAAAGCATTAGTCGGTGGACGCGAATATCGTAGAGGCATTGATGAAAACCGCCGTTTTATTAGCAGACGCCAGCCTGGGTCAGCGATTAAACCCCTTACATCTTATGCTCCTGCCTTCGAAGAAGGCATCCTTACACCTGGCTCAATAATTGACGATTCGCCATTTGCACGAGCAGACTTAAACTGGTATCCGGAAAACTATTCCGGAACCTTCAGAGGGTTGGTCACCGCCCGTGAAGCACTTGTTCACTCGCTTAACATACCAGCAGTTCGCGTTTTTGAAAAGCTCACTCCCCAGGTCGGAACAGCTTATGCAAAAAAATTTGGGATCTCCACCTTTACAGAAGGGGACACCTCTTATCTCTCGACAGCCCTCGGAGGACTAACAAATGGAGTTACTGCCTGGGATATGACACAAGCCTACAGTGTTTTAGCAAACCAAGGAATAAAAAACGAGCTCTACACGGTGCGGCGTATTGAAGACCGTAACGGCAAAGTGATTTATGAGCACGATGCTGAACCAGAGGCGGTAATCAGTCCGCAAACAGCCTATCTGATTACTGACATACTAAAAGATGTCGTTCGCCGTGGCACAGGTACCGGATTGAATATTGGGCGACCGATAGCCGCGAAAACAGGAACAACTAACGAGCGACATACTGCTTACCTATGCGCATATACTCCAGAATTAGTAGCAGCTGTTTGGATCGGTTATGACAAAGAGATCCTCGGAGCCATTAATAACGGTTGGAGATACACTACAGCTCTACTCAAAGAAGTTTTTATCGGCGCACTCAAGGATGTGCCGGCAAAGGATTTCGAGCGTCCTTCAGGATTAAGCGGCCCGGTCGCGATCTGTTCTAAGTCAGGGCTACGACCAAGTGAAAACTGTCCTGATCGCGACATAATTTATGAAATTTTCCCCTCCGGCAACATTCCTCAAAAAACATGCGATATGCATGTAAAAGTTGAGGTGTGCACTGAATCAGGACTTTTACCAACAAAATTTTGTCCGCCTGATAAGCTTGCAGAACTAACATTTTTAAAACGACCGGAGTTCATTATAACCGACAATAATTGGGCTAGGGGTGCTGGCCGGGGGCCTGAAGATGCAAAACAGATGCCGCCAACAGAATTTTGTGAGCTGCACACTAATCGCCCGGCACCACCTACTGCTTTTGAATACAGTTTCGTTGCAGGCGGCAAAGGAATTAAATTTAA
Organism: Bacillota bacterium; assembly: GCA_012512705.1. GTDB lineage: Bacteria > Bacillota > Dethiobacteria > DTU022 > JAAZDR01 > JAAZDR01. Next base: position 811 of record JAAZDR010000019.1, on the reverse strand, counting down.
CTGGACACCGGGAGATGAAAATACTGTCCGTTACCGGCTCTTCCGCAGCGTTGTTAAAGACAGCGAGGAGGAAGGAGAAGAAAAGGAGGAAATTCTCACCACTACCTCTTCTCTGTCCTACACGGATCGCTCCTTCGAGCCTGGAACACGCTATCGCTACCGACTTGTGGCTATAAACGCAGAAGGGGGTTATTCAGAAGGCGTAACGTTAATCATCGATATAGCTCACAAAAACAATGACGATAAAAATGATAGCAGTCACGGAGAAGGAGAGCTTCCAGAGGATCCGGGCTCAAAAAACGAAAACGATCATAATGGGGATAATAACGGCGGTAAAGACAATGGAGAAAAGGAAAACAGCGAAGAAAATGTGAATAACAACGGGAAAAGAAACCGCACTTCTAGCATTATCATAAAAGACTGGCTTGCCAGCGTGTTTGCAAAAATAAACACAGCCTTCCTCGTAAATTTAGAGCGCTAATAAATTAATAGGCAGAGAACCAAACCAAAAGAAAAAGGTGGTGCGCTAGAACTCCTTCGTGCCACCTTTTTCGTATTAAGGACTATTATATCTGTCTTACGCCTTTAATCAAAACTGACAACCGTTACCCCATCACCGCCTTCTCCGCGCTCACCAAGTCGAAAACTCCTTACAAGACGATGACCCTTTAGAAGCTGGTGAATACCTTCGCGTAACTTCCCCGTCCCGCGACCATGAATTATGGTCACATTTTTCAAGCCACTCAGATATGCTCGGTCTAAATATTTATCAACTTTCTCTACAGCCTCATCCACTGTCAACCCCCTAAGG
>JAAZDR010000214.1 GCA_012512705.1 Bacillota bacterium | reverse complement strand
CTTTTTAACAACACCGCCCGGGATGGCTTCTTTAACTGTAGCAACAATTAAGTCACCGATGTTTGCTGACGCCCGCTTAGATCCTCCTAAAACGCGCACACAAAGAATCTTACGTGCCCCGGAGTTATCGGCGACGTTTAAAATGCTCTCGTTTTGGATCACTGTTGGGCCTCCTTTCGCACCTCACTTTACAACTCCGACTTTTCAATTATTTCTACCAAACGCCATCTCTTCTCTTTACTTAGCGGCCTAGTCTCCATTATTTTTACTTTATCGCCGATACGGCATTCGTTATGCTCATCATGAACTTTATACTTCTTCGTCCGACGTATAATCTTACCATACAAAGGATGACGTTTAAAGCGTTCAACAGCGACAACTATAGTTTTATCCATTTTATCACTTGTAACTTTCCCAAACCGTACTTTGCGTCGTCCGCGCTCCAAAAAAGTCCCTCCTTTCCATCCCTAACCGGTAATACCAAGCTCGCGTTCTCGTAGGATAGTTTTTATCCGAGCAATATCTTTACGCACCTGTCTTAAGCGCATAACATTTTCCAGCTGTCCGGTAGCCATCTGAAAACGCAGGTTAAAAAGCTCTTCTTTCAACTCTACTAGTTTCTCCTGAAGCTCTTCATCTGTTAACTTACGAATTTCCTTCCCCTTCATTGGCGTCACCACCTATTTCTTCTCTTTTAATAAACTTGGTTCTAACTGGCAGCTTATTAGAAGCTAGACGCATCGCTTCTTTTGCTATGCTTTCTTCCACCCCGGCAAGTTCAAACAGCACACGCCCGGGCTTAACAACTGCCACCCAATATTCCGGTGACCCTTTTCCCTTACCCATACGCGTTTCCGCAGGTTTTTCCGTAACCGGCTTGTCGGGAAATATTCTAATCCACACCTTACCGCCTCTTTTAATATAGCGGGTCATTGCTATACGTGCAGCCTCAATCTGTTGACTGGTAATCCATGCAGCGCCCAAAGACTGAAGCCCATATTCTCCATATTCAATCGTTGTTCCACCTTTTGCCCGACCCTTCATGCGGCCACGCTGTTGACGACGATATTTAACCTTTTTAGGCATCAGCATTAGTATTACCTCCCTTCTGTTCCACAGCATCCTTACCTTTTTCCGGGAGGACCTCACCTTTGTAGATCCATACTTTTACGCCAATTCGACCGTATGTGGTATGTGCTTCAGCAAACCCGTAATCAATATCAGCCCTAAGCGTCTGCAATGGGACAGTCCCTTCGTGATAGCTCTCACTACGCGCCATTTCAGTCCCTCCCAGCCTACCGCTGCAAGCAACTTTAATACCTTTAGCGCCAGCACGCATTGTGCGAGCAATCGCCTGTTTCATAGCCCGGCGAAAGGCAACTCTCCGTTCAAGCTGAGAGGCGATACCCTCCGCTACCAATAAAGCATCAAGCTCAGGGGTTTTGATCTCTATAATGTTAATAAAACTTTTCTTGCCCGTTATCTTTTCCACGTCTTTCCGTAATTCTTCGACTCCGGAGCCACCTTTACCGATAACCATACCAGGCTTGGCCGTATGGATGTTTAACCTTATATTGTTAGCCGCACGTTCAATTTCGATCCGCGACACGCTGCTCCCTTCCATTTTTTTGGCCAGGTAATTACGCAGCTGCAAGTCTTCATGCAAAAGTTCAGTATAATTTTTGTCAGCGTACCATTTAACATCCCAGTCGCGGATAACGCCGATGCGAAATCCCGTGGGGCTAATTTTTTGACCCACCTTATTATTCCTCCTCTCTTTCCTTAAGAACAACAGTTATATGACTG
>JAAZDR010000213.1 GCA_012512705.1 Bacillota bacterium | reverse complement strand
GGTTGAGACGCAAAAGCTTCTATTATCGGAAACGCTAGAGACAGGAATAAAGGATGCGGCGCTTTTGAAGGAAAGATTGCCTGTTTTTCAACAATTGGGAATAGGTCTTCATGAGTTTGGGGAGCAAACATTTCTGATAGATGCGTTGCCCCCTTTTGTTAAGGGTGTTTCAGCCAAACAGTTCATTCTCGATTTGCTTGATAGCTTGCGAAGTGTGGGACGCGAAATATTTCAAGCAGATTTAGCCATGGAAACAATTGCTTCCCATGCTTGTCGGCTGGCGGTAAAGGCCAATGACATAATTGCCACCGAGGAGATTGAGTATCTCATGGAAAAACTTCGTCATTGTAAGATGCCCTATACATGCCCACATGGCCGCCCCACTATTATCGAAATCAGTGCTCGAGAACTCGAGAAGAAGTTTCGACGGATAGTATAAAGAGACGCCCAGAGCGCAAGTTGTTGGCCTAACTAAGCAGATTGCTCTAGCCGTTCAGAACCTCGAATGCAAAGCCTTTTAGATATTCAGTTTCGGGAATGACAGGGATAACAGGGTGATCCGGAGATTGAGTATAGGAACAAACACGGCGCAGTATCTTGTGGGCATCAAAGGCGGCCTGGAGGATTATTTCCTGGAATAGAGCCGAACTGACATGATGCGAGCAGCAGAAAGTGGCGAGAATGCCACCCGGCCGAAGTAGCTTTAGGGCCCGGAGATGTATTTCTTTATACCCCCGAAGGGCAGCTTCTACAGAGTGGCGATTTCTTGTAAAAGAAGGGGGATCCAAGATAATGAGGTCGAATAGACTATTTTCAGGTATTTCAGTTTTTTTGGTTTCTTGAATGAGCCAGTCAAAAACGTTCTCGTTTATGAAGGAGCAGTTGGGTAAATGATTGAGCTGTGCCGAGATTTCAGCTATTTTTACTGCGGTTAAAGACTGATCGATTCCCAAAACTTCTCGAGCGCCGGCGCGAGCGGCGTGGAGTGCAAAGCCTCCCAGAAAACAAAAGCAATCCAGAACTCTGGCCCCAGGGGCAAACTGACTGACCAGTTGATAATTAACTTGCTGATCAAGGTAGCAGGCGGTTTTATGGCCAGACGAAAAGTCGACTTGAAAGGAAAGCTTGTTGAGTTCAATAGGCTGAGTTCCTTCAGGAGTCTGCCCCAGCAAGGTTGAATAAACCGGGTCTAGTCCTTCAAAAGAGCGCGAGGGCGAGTCGTTCTTTTCAAGTATGACTCTGGGCTTTAATATCTTTTGGAGAACTTCAACAATAATCGGTTTACGCTGATCCATCCCCAAAGAAGTTGTTTGAAGAACTAAAATATCGTTGTATTTATCGATAATCAGTCCACTGAGAAAATCACTTTCAGCGTTTACAACTCGAAAGGAAGTGGCTCCGGGCATTGACCGTAGGCGCAGCTTAAGAGCGTTCTCTATTCTACTTTCGAAAAAGTTCAGGTCTGGGTAGATGGAATGTCGTAGGGATAAAAGACGAACGCGAATTTTGGATTTGGAATTATATAAACCAGAACCAATCAGTCGGTTGCGTGAATCCGAGACTTGTACACAGTCTCCATCTGCAATATCTTCATCGATAGATTCAATCTCACTTGGGTAAACCCAAGGATGTCCAGCGCAAAGCCGTTTGGCTTCGTGAGGTTTTAAATGGACAGTTTTTAAGAGTTCGCTACTCACGCCCGCAAAGATAGCGGTAAGAAAATAGTGGGAAAAGGAAAAAATAAAATAGCTCTTGCCTTGGAAGGGGAGCCTGAGTAACATTTCCCCCGTCCGCAGTGCGCGGTTAGCTTAGTGGAAGAGCGCTACCTTGACACGGTAGAGGTCACAGGTTCGAGCCCTGTATCGCGCACCATCCTC
>JAAZDR010000212.1 GCA_012512705.1 Bacillota bacterium | reverse complement strand
TACCAAGTGCTCTGCGCTCGAGGCGAGCTAGAGGTTGGCGAAGAGATCAATTTTGTTGTGCCTACGGGTAATTTTGGCTACATTCTTGCTGGTTATTATGCCAAAAAGATGGGTTTGCCCGTAAAGAAACTGATTTGTGCATCCATTGACAACAAAGTCCTTTATGATTTTATACGCACCGGAGTTTACGATCGGCGGCGTGATTTTGTGACGACAATTTCTCCTTCCATGGACATCCTTATTTCCAGCAACCTGGAAAGGCTTTTGTATCTTCTCTGTAGCGAAGACACCAATTGGGTGAAACAGCTGATGGAAGAGCTTAGCGTCCGTGGTGTTTATGTTGTACCGCCTGAAGTTCTTCACGCCTTGCAGGTTGATTTTGCCGGGGGTTATGCTTCTGAAGCAGCAACAAGAGCAGCGATCAAAGAGGTTTTCCGCACATCTGCATACCTTCTTGATCCCCATACAGCGGTTGCCTATGCCGTATATCAAGATTATCTGCAGAAAACAGGCGATAAGCAAAAGACAGTAATTTTGTCGACAGCAAGTCCTTATAAATTTGCCAGAGACGTTTTCTGCTCTATTAATGATGATTGCCAGGAAAAGGATGATTTCCGGTTGATAAAGGAGCTGTATAAGCTAACAGGTTTAAAGATCCCTTCTGTGATCGAAGCACTGGAGTATAGCCCGATCAGACATCAAACAGTTTGCCGGATAGAGGAGATGCAGAATGTCGTAGAAAAGATTCTTAGCCTTTAAAAAGAGGAGATTTGGCGCCTGCTGTTGATCGGCCTGTGGGAAACACTTGCATTTAGGGCTGATCCTATGTATAATAGTTACTGCCCAATAGTTCGTGGAGAGATGGTCGAGTTGGACGAAGGCGCTCGCCTGGAAAGCGAGTAGACGGGGCAAAACCTCGTCTCGAGGGTTCGAATCCCTCTCTCTCCGCCATTATTAAATAAAGCTTGGTCGTGCTAGACGGGGAGGTAGCGGTGCCCTGAACCTGCAATCCGCTATAGCAGGGTCGAATTCCTGTCTGCGGCCTTTTTCTTGTGGGGACTGCCCCGGGCAAGTGGTGTCGAAGGCTTGGTCCTGTGCGGCGCAGGCCCACGAACCCCGTCAGATCCGGGAGGAAGCAGCGGTAAGTGGAACCCTGCGGGTGCCACGGGGAAGCCGAGCTGGAGCTAACTGACCGGGTTACGCTCGGAAGGAGAGGTCAAAGACAGGTGCACGGCCTTTAAAGTATTATCTTGAACATTAAAGAGGGTTTAGAGCAAGAAATAATCTTGCTCTAAACCCTCTTTCTTTTTAGTGTCCGTCCTAAGTAACGGGCAGTTGATTTGTTTAGCTGCAGCGTGAAAAACCGCAGTAGTAACACGTTATACAACCGCTCTCGTGTTTAACAGCTCCTCCGCACTCTGGACAAGCACCGATCAGGGTGTCAAGGTTGTCTATGCCGTTTTTACTATTTTCAACTGGCCTTTTCCCGGTTTCTTTCCATTGGACATAGTAGTCAAGAACAATACCTATTGCATCGGGACAGCTTAAAACCATCCCGCCCCCTTTTTGCCATGTAGGGTTGGGGCAGCGGATTCCCCGCAGTTCTTTAATTATGGAGCTAACTTTAAGGCCGGAACGCAGAGCCATGCTGATCAGCCTGGCAATTGCTTCTGATTGGCTTGCCGCACAACCTCCTGATTTACCCATAGAGGCAAATAACTCGCAGAGGCCGTTTTCATCCTCGTTGATCGTTACGTACAAGTTGCCGCAGCCTGTGCGCACTCTTTCTGTTTGCCCTTTTGTGACATCGGGGCGAGGGCGGGGAGCGATCTCTTTTCTGGCTGTTCTTTTTGTTTCTTTTTCTTTTCTTAAGGTTCCTTTCTGCAAAACCTGCTGTTCACGACTCTGATCGCGGTAGATTGTCACTCCTTTGCAGCTTAAAGTGTAAGCTAATTTATAAATTTTTGCTACATCTTCACGCGTTGCTTCCCGGGGCAGGTTTACTGTTTTGCTGACAGCGTTGTCCGTATGTTTTTGGAATACTGCCTGCATTCTCAGATGCCACTCAGGTTCAATCTCGTGTGCAGTAACAAATACTTCCCGAATTCTTTGCGGGATTTCTTCCATTCCCTGGATACTCCCGCTCTGTGCTATCTTCTCCATCAGTTCACGGCTGTAAAAACCGCTTTTTTTTGCTTCCTCCTCAAAGACAGGATTAACCTCTAAAAGCAGGTCGTTATCCATGATATTGCGCCTGAAAGCGAGGGCAAACAAAGGCTCAATCCCGCTTGAAGTCCCGCAAATGATCGAGATCGTTCCTGTGGGAGCAATCGTTGTTGTTGTTGCGTTGCGCAAGGGAGGAAAGCCTTTTTTTTCGTAGGTGCTTCCTTTAAAATAGGGGAAGAACCCACGTTTTTCCGCAAGGTTGGCAGAGGCTTTTTTAGATTCTTCATTGATAAAAGAGGCTACCTCTTCTGCTTTTTGTAGAGCCTCCTCGGAGTTATAAGGAATTTTTAGTTTGTAGAGCAGATCTCCCCAGCCCATAACCCCCAGACCGATCTTGCGCGTAGCTTTGGTAAGTTTTTCGATCTCCGGCAGGGGATAGTTATTGGCGTCGATGACATTATCTAGGAAATGAACAGCTGTATGTACAGTCTCCCTTAAAAGTTCCCAGTCGATTCCTTTCTCCGCAGAAGCGACTTGGGACAGGTTTATCGAACCGAGGTTACATGATTCATAGGGCAGGAGCGGCTGCTCGCCACAAGGGTTTGTGCTCTCAATCTCTCCAAGCGCTGGTGTAGGGTTATCCTCGTTTATTCTATCCAGGAAAATAATTCCCGGTTCGCCGTTAAGCCAAGCCATCTCCACGATCAGATCAAAAACTTCACGTGCCTTTAGTTTGGCGGTTATTTCACCATTGCGCGGGTTAATTAATGGGTATTCTTCATCATTTTGCAGTGCTTCCATAAATCTATTCGTTATGCCTACGGATAAGTTAAAGTTAGTAATCTCATTCAGGTCTTTTTTGGCCGTGACGAACTCAAGAATATCGGGGTGATCCACCCTTAAGATGCCCATATTTGCACCTCTACGGGTCCCACCCTGTTTTACTGCTTCCGTGGCAGCATTAAAAACTTTTAAAAAAGAGATCGGACCGCTGGCTACCCCACCCGTCGATTTAACGATATCTTTTTTCGGACGCAGACGGGAGAAAGAAAAGCCTGTCCCACCACCACTTTTATGAATAAGCGCCGCGTTTTTAATCGTCTCAAAAATGCTCTCCATGGAATCTTCCACAGGGAGGACGAAACAGGCAGATAGCTGTTGCAGTTCGCGTCCGGCATTCATCAGCGTAGGAGAGTTTGGCATAAATAACCGCTTGTCCATCATCTCAAAAAATTTTTTTGTTAAATTATGTAGGTGTTCTTCACTTTCGCCGTAAACATCTCTGTCAACTGCAGCGATATTCTCAGCTACACGCCACAACATGTCTTCAGGTGTCTCGAGAACCCGCTGTCCGTCTTTTTTTAAATAACGGCGCTCTAATACCGCTTTGGCAGAAGGCGATAATTTCAAAATGACTCACATCCTCTACTTCGAATATAATTGGTAAATTAAAAATAAAATGCCATTTTTATTCTAAATAATTCTTTTTGCCAGCGCAAACGCCATTTATGCTAATTGAATATCTCTAAGAAAGGAATTCAAAACTACACGGCTTAAGGTCTTGCTTTTCGCAGTTCTTTGCTGATAAAATAATAAGAAAATAGGGCTGGAGGAAAAATATGAGCTACCGCTCGATGTACCGCCGTTGGCGTCCGGCAAAATTTGCAGAGATGGTGGGACAGGAGCATATACGTCAAACCCTGCAAAATGCTCTTAAGTCCAAGAGGGTAAGTCATGCCTACCTTTTTTGCGGTCCACGGGGGACAGGGAAAACAACGACGGCAAAAATATTAGCGAAGGCCGTCAATTGCATTAACGGCCCATCTACGGAGCCGTGTGGTCAATGTCCGGCTTGTCTCAGTATTGCCGAAGGGCGCACTATGGACGTCCTGGAGATTGATGCCGCCTCTAACCGAGGCATCGATGAGATCCGTGAGCTGCGGGAAAAGGTGCGTTATAACCCTTCGGAGTTTCGCTGTAAGGTTTATATTATTGATGAGGTGCATATGCTCACTAACGAAGCCTTTAATGCACTGCTAAAAACTCTGGAGGAACCACCGCGAGGGGTAATTTTTATTTTAGCGACGACGGAGCCGCATAAGGTACCGCCAACAATTGTCTCCCGCTGCCAGCGGTTTGATTTCCGCCTTCTAACAGCCGCGGAAATAAGTTTAAGGCTGCACGAGGCTTCTACGCAGGAAGGTTGGCAGGTAGATGAGCATGCCCGACTCCTTATTGCCCGCCTTGCAGAGGGCAGTATGCGTGATGCATTTGGTCTCTTGGAACAATGCCGCGCTTATGTTGATGGTGTTATTAAAGTAGAGACAGTTCAGGAGCTTTTTGGTGTTACCGCACCGCAGCTGGTGAACGAACTGACGATGGCGATTGCCGATGACCAACCGCACCGCGCCCTTCAAATTATAGAAGAGATTGTTTTTGGCGGGAAGGATCTTGCTCTTTTTATCCGCGATTTAACCTTATTTTTGAGTAGACTTTTACTGCTGGCCGCGGGGAGTTCACTGGAGCAGGTTGCCCGCGATCTGCCCGAATTCAAAAGCTTTTTTGAGGCGAGCAGGGGACGTTTTACTTATGAAGCGTTGCTGGAGATGATTGCTGAACTAAATAATTTAATGGTTTCGCTGCGTCATACATGCTATCCGCATTTTATGCTGGAGATGGCTGTACTGCGTCTGATTAAAATAAATCGCTATATCGGCCAGCAATCAATTGCTGCGATTATCGATAAGCTCGCTGCACTTGAGGAAAAGGTTGCTGCCCTGAACAAAGGCCGTGCTGCTGACCAGCAAAGGCTACTTCAATCCGAACTTCAATCCGAACGGCTGAAGAGCTCTCAGGAAACAGCTGCTGCGCACTCTTTGCCTTTTTTGCAGGCAGAAGAGAGGAGCAAAGAAAACAAAGGGACATATCCTTTGGTGGAGTCGGTGGATAGTAATAGAAATTGGGCTTTGCAGAGGCTAAAAAAATACTGGCCGCAGCTTTTGAGACAGATCAAGAGTAAGCGCCCCCAGGCGTATGCCTGGTTGGAATATGGTAAGCCGTTAGCTGTTGAAAAAAAGAGCCTTGTGATTGCTTTCCCTCGAGAGAATGAGCTACACAAGCAGAATACGGAGAAAGAAGAGAACCGACAGGTTATCGAAGCGGTAATTAATAAATTTTTAAAAGAAAAATTAGAGATGAAATGTATTTTTTTTGAGGAAGAATATGAAAAAAAAATTATAAATAAAAAAACTGATTCCTATGAGCCGGAGAAAGCACATCTCGACCAGCATGCTCTCAGTGAGGATGAGTCACTATTTGAGAGTGCTAAAAAGTTATTTAAAGGTCAGGTCGTAGAGAATGTTGGAAAGGATTAGCGGTGAACAGATAAGGGAGGTGAAGCAGATGAATATGAATAAAATGTTGAAACAGGCGCAAAAGATGCAAAAAAAAATGATAGCGATGCAGAAAGAACTTGAAGAGAAGACTGTGGAGTCTACAAGCGGCGGCGGTGCGGTGCGCGCAGTAGCTAACGGCCGCAAGGAGCTTGTCACTCTTGAGATTGCTCCAGAGGTCGTTGAAGGCGATGATCTTGAGATGCTGCAGGATTTAATTATCTCAGCAGTTAATGGTGCTTTGCGTCGTGCGGAAGAGATGATTTCTGAAGAGATGAAAAAAGCAACCGGAGGATTTAACCTTCCGCCCGGTTTTTTCTAAATAGGTGGAGGTAAAGCGACTAAATGTATGACTACCCGGAACCCCTTAAAAATTTAATTGAAGCATTCCGTTTTCTGCCGGGGATAGGGCCAAAAACCGCTCAGCGCTTGGCTTTTTTTCTTCTTTCCCGTAGCAATGAAGAGGTAGAGATGATGGCCAAGGCTCTGTTAGAGGCGAAAAATAGGATTATAACCTGTTCCCAATGCGGCAATTTAACGGATACGGATCCATGTTGTATCTGTGTAGATATGCGGCGCGATCGAACGCTTATCTGCGTTGTCCAAGAGTCACGCGATATTATAACCTTTGAACGCATGGGGGATTATCGCGGTCTTTATCATGTGCTTCATGGTGCGCTATCTCCACTCGATGGTATCGGCCCAGAAGAGCTTAATGTTGCTGGGCTGCTTAAGCGCTTGCAGGAGGGAGAGGTAAAAGAGCTGATTATCGCTACTAATCCTAACGCTGAGGGCGATGCTACCGCCTTATACTTGGCGCGTCTGGTTAAGCCTCTAGGTATAAAGGTTACACGTATTGGGTTTGGCCTTCCGGTAGGCGGTGATTTGGAGTATGCTGATGAACTGACGCTCAGTCGTGCCCTCGAAGGACGCAGGGAAATTTAGGTTTGCCCCGATTCTAAAAAGTAGAGGAGGATTGCCAGTGATTATCGGGATACCAAAAGAGATAAAAAAAGACGAACAGAGAGTAGCGATGCTCCCGGACGGTGTAGAGATGTTATGTCGTGACGGTCATCATATACTGGTGGAGAAGGGTGCAGGTCAGGGCAGCGGTTTTGAGGACGAAAGCTATCTTCAAGCTGGAGCTGAGCTGGTTGAAGATCCCCAGGAAATCTACAGCCGGGCGGAGATGATTAT
>JAAZDR010000018.1 GCA_012512705.1 Bacillota bacterium | reverse complement strand
TTGCAGAACGCTACATGACGCGTGAAGAACTACTTGGGGCAGAGGAAGCTTTCCTCACCAACACGCCCGATGGAGTAGTACCGATCCGTGCTATAGTGGACGGTCCGGAGATCGGGAACGGCCGCCCAGGCCTGATAACCAAGCTCATTAGGGAGCGCTACCTGGAGCTTGTTGAATCGCTAAAATAGCAAAAACGCAGCAGAAGCTGATATCATTGAAAGAAAGGCAGAGTGCTGTTGGAAAATAAAAATAGCAAAGATTTTTTATCATCATCATCATTTAAAATTTCCTTAGAGCTCGAAGGGCAGAAGCGCCTTTCCGTTAACAATCTCTTTAGCCTTCTGGAGCATATTAATATTTACGGTTCAATCAGCCGTGCCGCTGCAAAGCTCGGCTTTTCCTACCGCTATGCCTGGGGGCTGATCCAAGAGGCGGAAAAGGCCCTCGGACTTTCCCTCGTATACAAGCAGGCTGGCGGCCTTGCCGGGGGAGGGGCGCAGCTTACCCGTGAAGGAAGCGAACTCCTTCTTCAGTTTAAATCCTTTAAGGATGAGGTGGACAGCCAGTTGGAATCCTTTCTAGGCAGCGGCGTAACGGGAGCGGAGCCTTCTGCGCCCCAAGAAGCTGCAGCAAGGGGCCCGAAAAAAGAAAAGCTAGGCACACATCTGCTCTTAGCGAGCACTATGGAGCCAGTGGAAACGGGGCTGCTTGACCTCTTGGAGCAGGCTTTTTATCAAGCAAGCGGTATCCTCGTACGCCATATCGCCGTTGGCAGCGGCCGGGCGCTGAAGATCGCCAGGGACGGACGCGTAGACATGGTTCTCTCCCATGCTCCGGAGCTGGAGGAAGAATTTATGCAGGAAGGCTGGGGTACTCTCAAGGTTAAGATTATGGCCAACGATTTCGTACTTGTTGGCCCGGAGAACGACCCAGCAGGGATCGCCGCTCTTGCCGAAAAAGCCGGCATCGTTGATGTTTTCCGCCATCTTGCCCGCACCTCCTCTTTATTTGTCAGCCGCGGTGACTACTCCGGAACCCACCTGCAGGAACAAAAGATCTGGCAGAGAGCAGGGATTATCCCTGAAGGCAAATGGTATATCATCTCTCCCGGGGTGGCCGGTAACCTCGGCATCATCCGCCTTGCGGCAGAAAAAAAGGCCTACGCCCTCGTAGATAGGGCAAGCGCTATCGTTTCGAGCAGCAGCGGACTGCGCCTTTTTACCTGCGAAGAACCAGCTGGCGGGGATCGCCCCGAGGATAAAAGTACCCAGCCGGATATCGGTTTAAAAAATATTTTTTCTTTAATCATCGTTAACCCGGGCCGTTTCCCCAGTGTTAACTATCCTGCTGCCGTAAAATTTGCCCGCTGGCTGTGTAGAGAAGGACAGGGAATAATCGCTGATTTTGGCCGGGAAAAGTTTGGGCAGCCTTTGTTTTCTCCTTTTAATACAGATGACGGTAATTAGCCTGGTTAGGCTTGACAGTGCACGGTAATTTCTATAAAATGAGGGAGAAAGTAATTTTCGCTGAGCGTTAAGCACAGGATTTCATATTGATGCATTAAAAATTTTTAGTTAAATACATCTCCGAGCCTCATTTACCTAAGGGTGATCATTAATTTTAAAAATTTTAACCTAAGGAAAGCAGGCCGTTAGGGTTCTACGGGAAACGGTAGGGCCTCCCGTTGTGGAAAGGAGATTTTTCTGGTATGGCCTTGCGCGGTATGGCCTTACGGAGAGTTTTTGCGGGAATGCTATGCTTTCTCCTTCCTCCCTGCTGGAAGGATTTTTTATTTAGAGGTGGTGCCTGGCAGAAGGAATAACTTTTTGGTTGTCTTAAAGAGGGTTTTTACTTTTAAATCAAAAAGGGGTGAACGAGATAAAGCTACGCCCCTAGTCCAAAAGGAGAGATTTTTGTGCGGTCTTCACTAAAGAAGCTGTGGGCAATTCTAGCGATTATGGCGCTTTTGTTTGTTGTTGTCGGTTGCCAAACAGCAGACAACAATGGCGCTCAGCAAGAAGGTGATGAATCTGAAAACCCTGTCGAAAATGGCGAAGAGAACGGTGCGGACGATGAAGAGGAAACTGAACTTGCGGATACGATCGTTTTAGCAACGACAACAAGTACTTATGATTCAGGGCTGCTTCAGGAGATATTGCCTTTGTTTGAGTCAGAGTATGGCATCGAAGTTGACGTAATCTCTGTGGGCACAGGACAGGCGATTGAGATCGGTGAACGAGGAGACTGCGATATTATTCTCGTGCATGCCCGTAACCTGGAAGATGAGTTTGTGGCTGAAGGGTATGGAACGGAGCGCTGGGATGTAATGTACAATGATTTTGTCTTTTTAGGGCCTGTGGGAGATCCCGGTGCGCTCAAAGAGAGTGCCGATTTAACCGAGGCCCTGCAGAAGATGGTTGAGCATATGAATAGTAAAGGGATCAGCTTCCTCTCCAGAGGGGATAATTCTGGAACACATAATAAAGAGTTAAGTCTCTGGGCCTTGGCTGATATTGATATTGAGGGAGAAGAGTGGTATAACTCATTAGGACAGGGTATGGGCGATACCTTAATTGCTGCTAATGAGATGCAAGGGTATACGCTTACAGACAGGGGAACATATCTGGCGATGAGCGACAACCTGCCAAACCTGGAAATAGTTTTTGAAGGGGATGAAAGTCTGGCCAACCCCTATGGTATCATCCCCGTTAATCCGGAGAAACACCCTGGAGTTCATCATGAAGAGGCGATGCTTCTCGTGGAATTTTTCATCTCTGATGAAATCCAAGAAGCAATCGGGGAATTTGGCAAGGATACCTTCGGTCAGTCGCTGTTCTTCCCCAATGCTAAATAATTTACAATAGGAGATCTCATGCAACTACAGGAGGTAGTAAATGGAAGGTCTGGTTGAATCACTTAGGCTACTGTGGGGCTTAGACCCGTACGTCTATAACATTATCATCGTTTCCCTGCGTGTCTCAGGACTGGCCTTGTTGTTTAGCGCCCTGATCGGTATCCCCCTGGGAACCTTTCTGGGACTGACGAATTTTCCGGGCAAGCCTTTGGTCACCGCACTCTTGTATACGGGAATGGGCTTTCCTCCTGTAGTTGTGGGGTTATTTGTGTTTATCCTCTTTTCCACTGTCGGTCCCATGGGGCGCTTGGGATGGCTTTTCACGGAACGGGCGATGATCACTGCCCAGATAATTATTGCCTTTCCCCTTGTAGCAGGTTTTACGATGGCAGCGGTGATGTCCGTAGACAGAAACCTTATGCGCCAGCTAAGAGCTCTCGGGGCCACAAAAATTCAGGCCTCCTGGGCAGCGATCAAAGAAGCGCGGGTTGGAGTTCTGGTGGCAATTATTGCCGGATTTGGCGGTGCTATTTCTGAGGTCGGAGCGGTAATGCTTGTTGGCGGGAACATTGAAGGGAAGACAAGGGTTTTGACAACGGCGATTGTTTTGGAAACAAGAAAGGGCAATTTTGGCGTAGCGCTCGCCTTCGGTATCATTCTTCTTGGCCTTACTTTTTTTGCTAACCTGGCCATGCTCTACCTGCAGAAAAGACAGATGTTTGCTCGGGAGTAAATTAAAGCCTAGCCCAAGGCACTATCGGTTGAAAAATTGGCACTTTTTATACTGAAAGGCGAGTAAAATGCAGCAAACAAGCTATAAGCTCCATAATTTAAGAAAAATATATCCTGGTTTTGAGCTCCATATCGCTGATTTATCCTTGAAAGACGGCGAGATATTTTGTTTGCTTGGACCTAGTGGAGCAGGTAAGACTACACTCCTACGCTTGTTGAATTTTTTGGAGGAGCCTGACGAAGGGGAGGTTGTCTTCCGCGGACAGAAGTATACGCCGCGTACCTACCTCCCCTCCTTACCAATAATGCGCCAAATTACCACTGTTTTTCAAAGACCGGCGCTTTTAAAAGGTAACGTCTGGCAAAATATTATCTATCCGCTTAGAATTCGCCATCAGAAGGTAGACAATGAAGCAATTATGGAGATCGTTAATGCCCTGGGGATCGCCAGTCTATTAAAGCAGTCGAGTAGCACACTTTCCGGCGGCGAAGCACAGCGTGTAGCCCTCGCTAGGGCTCTCGTCTTCCAGCCGCAGGTGCTTCTTCTCGATGAGCCAACGGCTAACCTTGATCCGGCGAATATTATGATAATTGAGCAAATGGTTACCAAGTATGCCGCAGAGAGGAAACCAACAGTTGTCTGGATTACGCATAACCATTTTCAGGCAAAACGGGTTGGCGATCGCGTCTGTCTTATGGAAGGCGGCCGCGTAGTCGAGGTAAGCGACAAAGAAAAATTCTTTAATGACCCTGAAGAGCAGAGGACACGTGAATTCCTGGCGGGAAAGACGTTTTACTAGAAGCTGTATCCAACAACGACCTGCCATTAGGTAAACGAGGTGGGAGAGAGCATGGAAAAGGGAACCATTTATGAGGAGATTAAGAAACTCTTTTATCAGCTTTTAATAGATAATGCTTTACTGGAAGAATCGATCGCTGTCAAAGGCCGCGTGTTGAAAACAGAAGAAGCGATTGGCTCACCCCAGAGGCAGGATTTTCCTTTGGTGAAGGGCCGGGAAAAATTAATGCAGGCCACATTTAAAGGTGCATACGGGCAGGCGTTTACGGATATGCCCGGTTCTTTTTCAGGAAAATTGCGTGAGATCACCGCGCGGCCTTTGGATACCAATTTTGATCTGGCGGTGTTGGTCTCCTCGTTGAATGCGGTAATGCGGTATCTGGGATTGATCGATCGGACGGTTCATTGTAAAGATGATGAGCCGGAGCAGTGTGCAAAGGGTTTTGTGGATTCAATAAAAGGAAGATTTGGCCCTAAGGTGAAAGTTGCCCTGGTGGGTTATCAACCTGCCTTTGTAGAGCATTTTGCGAGAGCATTTTCCCTGCGCGTACTGGACCTGGATCCCGATCGGGTGGGGAAAGAATTTTACGGTATTTTAATCGAAGACGGGCTTCAAAATATGGATGCTGCTTTAAAAGAAAGTGAGCTCATAATTGCCACGGGAAGCACTTTGACTAACGGGACCTTTTGCAACTATATCAACAGAAACAAACCAGTGATCTTTTACGGCACAACAGTTGCCGGAGTGGCAAAGCTCTTAAACTACGAAAGGTTTTGTTTGTGTGCCCAATGAAAAATGTTCTACGCATTTATCATGCCGGAAGCCTCAATTTACCCTTTTCCAGTTTAGAAGAAGGCTTTAACAGGCTGTTCCCCCATGTCCGCTTACAGCGTACTGCAGGTGGCAGTGTTGAACTGGCGAAGCAAATCAGAGATGCTGGAGACCCGGTTGACCTTTTTGCTTCCGCTGATTATGCGGTGGTCGATAATTTGTTAATTTCCGGACATGCGGACTGGAACCTGCTGTTCGCTAGAAATTCGCTCGTACTGCTTTACAGTGCTCAGAGCAAATATGCGGAACAGGTTAACAGTGATAACTGGATCGAAATTCTGCGGGACAATAATGTGTATTATGCGCAGAGCAACCCTGAAAAAGATCCGGTCGGCTACCGTACGTTATTAATGTGGCAGTTGGCGGAGCGGTATTATGCAGAACAAGGTTTGTATAATGATTTAATAAAAAGTGAAAGACGAATAATTGCCGAAGGATCAGCGAAGCTGGTTTCAATGTTAGAGGACGGAAAAGCAGATTATATCTTTGAATATGAATCAGTGGCACGCCAATTAGCTTCACGCGGCGACTCTTTTTGTTGGCTTAAATTACCACCGGCAATTGATCTCAGCGATTACGCCCTCGCTCATTACTACCGCAGCGCCTCCGTTTTAATCAAAGATCATAAGGAACAGGCGCCCAAAAAGCTTTTTGGTGAACCGATCGTCTACAGTCTTACAATTCCGAAAACAGTTACAAACCTGGCTATGGCAAACGCATTTCTCAAATTTTTATTCGAAAAGAATAAGGGAATTAAAATTATGAGAGAAGCCGGTCTGCCGCTTTTAGAAAGATTCATCGTCTACGGGCATAACATACCGTTTTTTTTACAATTCAATGAGGTCTGATTCGCTTATTAGAAATGGTAGGTGAGTTGAATATGGGGAAGGTTGAGCAGGTTTGTTTAACCCCAATCGGAAAGGTTCACGCTGATTTCCATGAGACGAACAAAGTGCCGATTACGGGCGGTCAAGCATTTGTCGAAATTTTTCCGGAGTACCTCCCGGCGCTGCAGCGTATTGAGGAAAATTCACATCTATGGCTGCTGATGTGGTTTCACGAGGCAGATCGTGATCTTTTGCGCACCGTACCAGGAAGAGTTAACAAAAACCTGCCGGAGTACGGCGTTTTTGCCCTCAGGGCTTATAAGCGGCCTAATCCGATTGGCTTAACTCTGGTTTCCTTGAAGGAGGTTGTTGAAAACGGATTGATTGTCGAAGGGTTGGATGCTATTGACGGCACTCCTGTCCTCGATATCAAGCCTTATTATGAACAGGATATCGTTTTCTCGCCGCGCACATCTTATATCCGGGCAGCTGATTACGAAATGCGGCGGACTTTATTTTTCAACGAAGCCCTCGCCCACCATCAGGAAATTTGCCCGTTCCTTTATCTGGCAGTGCGGATGGCGCTGGTTGCAGATGAATTAATGGGTCAGATTACAAAAGAGGATCTTAATGTCACCGTTCGCGGTTCCAGGTGTTTAGGAGATACTCTGCAGGGGCTAACACATGCACGTTTGGCTAATCCACCGCGCTTTACTTTTATTGAATCCAACGAAGTACAACAAAGCACTTGGAAAAACAGGGAGCGCAGCCTTACCATAAGTGCACGCCGCTACGATTTGGATGAGCATGCATTTTTACATTTGACAGACGACCAGCTATTTGAACTTGGAGAATGAGGAGGAAGGAATTATGAACGAAAAACTTTGGCAGCAAACGGTAGATTTCCACGGACATATCTGTCCCGGTATTGCTGTAGGTTTCAGGGCAAGCGTTTTAGCCTTAGCTAAGTTTGAGCGGCCGGTGAGAAAATTGGGCGAGACTCATATCGCTATTTGTGAAAATAATGTCTGTGGGGTTGACGGAGTGCAGTTCGTTACTGGATGCACTTTGGGCAACGATGGCCTGATCATTGACAATAAAGGCAAATTCGCCTTTAGCTGGGTGAACAAAAAGAGCGGTAAGGGGTTGCGCATAATCCTCAAGGCCCCGCTCTGGCTTTCCAATGAACCTTTGCGCCTCCATCGCAAAGTCAAAGAAGGCACAGCGACCGCTGCGGAAAAAGAACGCTTTTTTGAACTGCGCGAAAAACGCGGGAACGAATTGATGGAGCTTGCGGATAAAGAGCTACTGGAAATTCAGGAGCTAGAGATGCAAATTCCAGGTAAACCTCGTCTATTTCCATTTGTCACC
>JAAZDR010000211.1 GCA_012512705.1 Bacillota bacterium | reverse complement strand
GATCCCTTCCGGAGACCGCCCTTCTTCCGCAAGGGCACGTGCACCCCACTGACACATCCCCACACCGTGCCCGTATCCGGTTCCAGACATTAAAAGTTTCCCATCTTCGATTTTAAGTTCTTCCACAAATGTAGAACGCATCTCCGTGCTGCCCAATGCCAGGCGCAAAGCTGGCGCAGATACTTCAAGATCGTTTACTTTAAATACTGTAACACGACCAGAGGGACCTTTCTCAGCAATCTCAACCGTTGTTATTGTACCAGGATCTTTTCCGGTGATCTCCTGCACTGCCTCCTGCACAGCCTGTAAATCAAACGATTGGCTCCAACCTCTTTCTTCTTCAGGGATGATTCTTTCTCCCGGGCTGGAAACACTCTGAATATAAGGAGGGTTACCTTCTTCAAAGTCAAGCCCTTCATCAGCGAAGGCAGTTTTCGGCCCGGCATAAGCATGAAACCAGGCACGGATAAATTGGTTTTGGTATGTCGCCACTTCTCCACGCGTTGCCTCAACTGCAGCTCGCACATTCTCATTAATACGTGTAGCATCATAAGCCTGAAACTCTTCGATATCTGTAGAAGCGTGGGCATTGCGCTCTGGCACACCCCCGTTTTCGGCAATTTTTTGTAAGGTAAAAGTACGAGCGATGATCGCCTGGGCAGCAAGCGCTGTCTGGTCCCAACTCGGGTCCATTTCTGCTGCCACTACACCAGCGATATACTCCTCAAAAGGCATCTCTGTAAGGAGATCTTCCTCAGCGATATAGACTTTTAGAACCGGCTCCTGGCCTTCTTCTCCTTTAAGCACTTCCGGAAGTTTTGGCAGTGAAGAATCTTCAGCTTCTGATTGAGGTGTTTCCTCGTCAGGCACAAATGGCAGGCTACAGCCCTGTAATGTTAAAAGGAATAATAAAACAAATAGTAAACCTTTTGCGCATTTTTTTAGCATTTTTTCCCCCCATTTTGTATCTATAGTTCGTTGTTCATAGTTTTTTCGCTTGAAAGGGAATTATGCAAAAAAAAGGATGCTGCCCTCTTAAGATAGAACAGCATCCTTTTATGAAATTTAAGCTATTTTACACTTTCCTTCAACGCTTTTCCGGGCTTGAAAACAGGAACCCTTGCAGCCTGAATCTGGATCGGTTCCCCTGTAGCAGGGTTACGTCCCTCCCGCGCCCCTCTCTGACGAACGTCAAAAGTACCAAAACCGATCAACTGTACCTTATCGCCCCTGGACAGCGATTCGTTAATGCTTTCAAAAACAGCATTGACTACCTTCTCCGTATCCTTTTTCGTCAATCCAGTCTTTTCGGCAACGCTACTAATTAGTTCAGACTTATTCACTAAAGTATCCCTCCTAAACTGATTTAATAAGATATTGCTGTTTGATAGCCATTATTCGTGATGAAGCAAGACATTTCCTGCCTCGATGACAAAAAATTTCCTCAAAATCCTTTATTTTTTGCTTCATTCCACCAGTTGTCTAGTTCAGCTAGGGTAAAATGGCTAAAATCACCACCCTCCCTCTGCACTTGGTTCTCAATATAGCGAAAACGTCTAATGAATTTATCAACAGCCCTAATCAAAGACAGCTCGGGATCAATGCCAAGGAAGCGGGCAACATTGACGATGCTGAATAGAAGATCACCTAATTCTTCCTCTATTCTAACCGAATCCCCATTTTTATATACATCTTCGAACTCTGCCAGCTCTTCAGCAAGCTTCGCTACCGACCCTTCTATACCCGGCCAGTCGAATCCAAGATCAGATGCACGACGCTGTACTTTCAAAGCACGCATAAGTGCAGGCAAGCTGTGTTCGGCACTTATCTTTGTAGTGCGTCCTTGGGCGAATTTTTCTTTTCTTTTTAGTTCCTCCCAGCGTTTCAATACCTCATCAGTATTTCTAACCTGCTGGTCAGCAAATACATGGGGATGGCGGCGAATCAGTTTGGCGGTAATGCCGTTAATTACTTCAGCTAGGCCAAAGTTTTGCGCCTCAGTAGCAAGCTGACAGTGAAAGACTACCTGCAGGAGCAGATCACCCAACTCTTCTTGTAACTCTAAAAGATCGTTCTTGTTAATCGCCTCCACCACTTCATATGCTTCCTCAAGAACATAAGTGCGCAGTGAGCGATGGTCTTGTTGACGATCCCACGGGCAGCCATCAGGGGCACGCAGACGCCGCATTACCCGCACCAGATCGTCAAAAGTGCACTGATCAGGAGATGCGAGAAACAAAGAATAAGGTACCAAATCATACTCCATAGCAGAAAGGTTTTCTAGCGGGAAACCTTTCTTTACACCGTCAAGGGATATAGAGATCAGCTTGTGTCCCTGAGGGTAGCGGCCTTTTAACAGTGCATACAGTTGTGCTGCTGTTCCCCTAACAACACCCGTAATTAAAACAGGAAAGCCAGGAACCTCTGGAAGTTTCTCGGCGTTTAGGATATCCACTAGCAAGAGGTTATCCGCAAAAAACGGCAGAAGCAGCTTCCGCTGTTCTTCTTCAGCGGTACTGGTGATAAATACTAGTTCGTAATTTTCCTGCAGAAGTGTTGCGACAGCCGCTTCTCCAAACTGCGTGCTTCCAGAGACAGCGTAAACTACTTTTCCTTTTTCAAGGGCAGCTGATGTTAACTGCTCCACAATCTGTTCCTTAACCGCGTTAAAGCTTGTCCCTTCGGCGAATAGCTTTTCGAAAGAGGTAAAAGAAAGCTTTTTCTTCTGCAGATATGTAACTGCCGCGGGATAAGGAGAGCGTATGAATATCGGAATTTCTTCGTTTAGTTCTACTTCCTTCCAGATATTTTCATTCTCCCGCGCATCCGCTGATAAGCTTAGAACATAAATTACAGCCATGATCTTATCTCCTTAAAAGATTAAATTTATATAATATCGCAGCTAGCAACCGCCCTAAGCGGGGAATCGTTGCCAAATCCTCTTCACTAATCGCACCGCTAAGCAAAAGTGCGATCCCGTAAACAGCAGCGCCGCCAACCACAGCAATTATTGTTACTAAAGCGTTCAAAGCCCGCTCACTAAGGTAACCAGCCGCGAAAAGTATACTACCTTGAGAAAAGGCTAAAACAGCAACAACCATAATTATGACTGCCAACAACGGTTTGATTATAGCGTTAACAACATCCATCCGCCAGCCTGTAAGCATACCCATTTCCCGTATATTCAGAAAAGAAGCAACAAAAAAACCGCATACTGTTGCTGCTGCCGCCCCACCAATATTTAATGCTGGGATACCGGTCAAAAACCAGGTCAGAGCAAATTTCACTGCTACCCCGTAAAACATGTTTTTTGTCGGCAAAATAGTTTTTCCCATCCCCTGTAGAATACCTGCTGTTGTAAAATAGAGAGAAAGAAAAATCACACCGACGGACAACACTGCAAGGGGGTAGGAAGCTCCTGCGTTGTCGAACAAAAAGATCGTAATTGGGCGGGCGAGGATCAATAATCCAGCGGCCGAAGGCAGACCGACATACATTGTCAGGCGCATTGCCAGATCTGTGCGCCCGACGATCAATCTTCGATTGTGCAAGGCAAACGCTTCCGAAATTGCCGGCACAAGGCTTACTGACAAAGCCATTGTTACAACCGTGGGAAAGTGAATAAGCGAGTTAGCCATCCCTGTCAGCTGCCCATATAAAGCACTTGCCTTTTCTGGACTAAAGCCGATATCCTGAAGCCGAACAACGACCACCATATCAGCGAGATTAACCAGCGGCATCACCAGGCTTCCGAGGGTGATCGGCACTGAAAAAAGGACTATCTGCTGAAGGAGCCTTAACGAACTCTCTGGCTGGTAGCCGCTCTGCCGCCGCATCGCAATATGGAACTTACCGCGATGGCGCAGATAAAGATATATCAAAACCAGCAAACCGAAAAAAGCCCCTGCTGCAGCACCAAAGGTAGCACCGGCAGCAGCGAACTCTAAACCCCTAGGCAGAAGGATCACGACGAGAATTATAGCAAAAATAACTCGCCCCAATTGCTCACAGATTTGGGATAAAGCAGTGGGTGTCATTAGCTGCTGGCCTTGAAAAAAGCCGCGTAAAGAAGACATAACCGTCACGAGAAAGATTGCAGGAGAGATCGCTAACAAAGGGTAATACGCACGTGGTTGTTCTAGTATATGGTTGGCGAAAAATGCAGCACCTTTATAAAGCGTAAGGGAAAGCAATAAACCGGAAAATGTTAGCAGAGCAAATGAAAGGCGAAAGACACGATAAGCGCCACGGTAGTCGCCGTAAGTAAGCCGTTCAGAAACCATCTTGGAGATGGCGATGGGAATACCGGCGGTGGAGATCGCTAACAGCGTACTATAAATCGGGTAAGCCATTTGGAAAAGGCCGATCCCCTCGTCGCCAATTATAGAGGCCAGTATAATACGAAAAAAAGCGCCGATAAAGCGCGAGCAGAATCCGGCAAAAGTTAAAATAAAAGTTCCCTGGACAAACGAACCCTTAGACAAGACTTTTTCTTCCTCCCAACTGCTTGCTACTAGCATCAATTATAACAACAAATAGTTAATAAAAAAAGTAGTATCAGAGTTACTACTTCCTAAAAAATATATCATCTTATTGCCCCATCTGTATTAATGCCTCATTGCTCCATCTGTTTGGCTAAAAAAGAAGCAGCAGTTTCCACCAGCTTCAGCTCCATATCTCCCATTTTAACTTCTTTATCTCTTGTGCCCAAGATTACTGCACCGATGGGATCGCCTTCAGCAATGATCGGGGCTATGACTTCAGAAGTAAACTTTGCTACCCCGTCTTCCTCTGCCTCTTTGTAATACTTATGTTCCGCCGTATTATTAATAAGAACACTTTTTCTGTTTTCCATCACCGCTTCCACCGCCGGACTGAGTGCACGATTAACAAATTCTTTTTTCGGGGCACCGGCAACAGCGATAACAGTATCACGATCTGCAATGCACGCTATGTGTCCCATGGCTTCATGGAGTGAATCAGCATATTCCTGGGCAAAATCACCGAGTTCGCCAATAGGAGAGTATTTCTTTAAGATAACCTCCCCATCGCGATCAACAAATATTTCCAGAGGATCCCCTTCTCGGATCTTAAATGTCCTTCTAATTTCTTTAGGAATTACAACACGACCCAAATCATCAATCCGTCGAACGATCCCTGTTGCTTTCATCTTGGTCCTCCTTTTTCTGCTTTGACTTACATTTTACCCCTTCAATGATAGTATATATCGTTAATATTTGTTTTATTCATCCTGTAGATAATTTGATCATTTTATGACTTTAGTGCCAGAATAGAAAAGTTACGCCAAAGACTCTTTTAGCTGGCAGCTTTCAGCAACCGCAAACAATAGCTCTTCCACAGAATTTATAAGTTTACCAGCAGGAATATTATTTGTTTTTAACTTAAGATTTATACCTTTTCTCGCCTGAATACCTAAAGTTCCCCTGTACGTGCGTGTTAACTGCCAAAGGCTGTCACTGTCAAAAAGCTGTTCTTCTCTAAACTGCACTAAAACATGGTTCTTCTCCTGCTTGATCGCTTTGACATGGATGGTACGAACAAAAAACTTCAAGCGTGCTACTGCTAACAGGTTTACGACTGGCTCAGGAAGGGTTCCAAAACGATCTTTTAGCTCCTCTTCGATCATAGCTAGCTCTTCCGTCTTCTCACAGGCGGCAATACGCTGGTAAAACTCGATCTTCTGCTGCTGATTCGGGATATAGGAAGCAGGAATAAAAGCGTTAACATTCAGTTCTACCTTCAGATCTTCTCGTTCAGGTTTCTTCTTCCTTTCTCCTTTAAGCGTACTGATCGCCTGCTCCAGCAACTGACAATAGAGATCAAAGCCAACTGCTGCCATGAAGCCATGCTGCTCTGGACCAAGAATATTTCCTGCACCGCGGATCTCCAGATCCCGCAAAGCGATCTTAAACCCTGAACCAAGCTCGGTAAACTCCTTAATCGCCCGCAGTCGTTTTATTGCTGCTTCAGAGAGCATCTTTTCCTGACGGTACATGAGGTAGCAGTAAGCCACACGGTTCGAACGGCCAACGCGACCCCGAAGCTGATAAAGCTGCGACAGACCGAAACGATCGGCATCATAAATGAGCATTGTATTCACATTGGGAATATCGAGTCCTGCTTCCACAATCGTTGTGCTCACTAGAACATCGTATTTCTTCTCTAAAAAGTCATTCATCACCTTCTCCAACTCCCGCTCCGGCATCTGACCGTGAGCGACGACAACACGTACTCCGGGGATCAGCTTTTGTAAGCGCTCTACCCAGCGCTCTATACCCTGCACTCGATTGTAGACAAAATAAACCTGCCCTTTGCGGTTCAGCTCGCGCATAATCGCCTCGCGCACTATATTTTCCGAATAGTCAACGACATAAGTCTGTACCGGGTAACGGTTTTCTGGAGGCGTCTCAATCACGCTGAGGTCACGGGCGCCAGCAAGGGAAAGATGAAGGGTGCGGGGGATGGGCGTTGCGGTCATTGTCAACACATCTACATCTAACCTTAATCTTTTCAGTTTTTCCTTATGCCGAACGCCAAAACGCTGTTCCTCATCAATGATCAGCAGTCCCAAGTCTTTAAAGCGTACATCCTTTGATAACAAACGGTGAGTGCCGATGATAATATCTACCTTCCCTTGTTTCAGTGACTGCAGGGTCTCTTTTTGCGCTGCAGGACTGCGAAAGCGGCTTAAAAGATCAATACGTACCGGAAAGCCCTCGAATCGCTCTTTAAAATTGCGATAATGCTGCTGTGCGAGGATGGTTGTTGGCACTAAAAATGCCACCTGTTTGCCGTCAAGAACTGCCTTAAACGCCGCGCGTAACGCTACCTCCGTCTTGCCGTAGCCAACGTCACCACAGAGCAGCCGATCCATTGTCTTTCGTTTTTCCATATCTGCCTTCACTTCTTTAATTGCACGCAGCTGATCAGGGGTCTCCTCATAGGGAAAGCGCATTTCAAATTCTGACTGCCAGGCATGATCTTTACTAAAGGCGTAGCCCTCCATAGATTCGCGAGCAGCATAGAGCGCCAGAAGCTCTCTCGCCAGCTCTTGAACAGATGCTTTTACCTTGCATTTTACACGATTCCATTCCTGACCCCCAAGGCTGTGCAGCTTTGGTGCCTTGCCTTCCACACCGACATATTTCTGAATCAGCTGAATCTGATCCACAGGTATAAATAGTTTATCTTCCCCGGCATACTTTATATGTAGGTAATCTCGTGTCACATTACCTACTTCAAGCGTGCGCAGCCCCAAATAACGCCCGATACCATGTTGTTCATGCACCACATAGTCTCCTGGTGTGAGATCCTGGTAGCTGCGCAAAAGTGACTGGCTGTCTTTTTGCGCCAGTCTTCTGCGCTTCCGCCTCTGTGGCAAAAGCTCCTGCTCATTAATAATCCCCAACTTTAATTCAGGGAGCAAAAAGCCGTTTTCCAAACTTCCTTTCATTACTTGAAGGCACTTTTCGACAAGACCTTCCTGTTTATGGATCGCTGTAATATCCATCTCCCGAAAATGGGCAACCATCTGCTCCGCCCGTTCCTCAGAATGGGCGAGGAAAAGCAAACGATATCCTTCCTCATACCACTGCTTAAGCTCATTGCGAAACAAATCCCACTTACCCTGGAAGCTAGGAATGCTCTGAAATTTAAAACTGAATCTTGAACGGGACCGATAAAAGCTTTTCTCACCCGCCAATAGGCTGAAGGCAAGAAGCCTTTGCTTTAACTGTGCATACAGCTCCTCTAGGGACCAGACCCTTTGTGATTGCGCAGGAAGAAGATCCCCTCGTAAAAGAAGTGAGTTCTGATGATCTTTTAGTTCCTGAATCCAGGATTTAGCACTCTCTGTCAGCTGCCGTACACTGTCAAAGACTACTATTCCTTCCTGGGGGAGATAATCAACTAGCGAAGAAGACTCTGGGTAAAAATAAGAAAGGTAATGCTCAGCGCCGGCAAAATAGTTGCACCCTTCTAACCGGGCCAGTAAATTTTGCGCCCTGGTCTTTAAGCGGGAGAGAAAATTCTCTTCTTTTTTTGCTAGTTTTGCTTTTTCAATTTCTGCGCGGATCGCTTTTGCCCCGTCAACTTTTACTTCCTCAGGTAAAATTACTTCCTGGGCCGGGGGGATAAATGCTCCTTCGAGGCTATACAAAGAGCGCTGGCTAGAAAGATCAAAAACGCGCAGGGACTCGATCTGGTCATCAAAATAATTCAGACGCAAAGGATGCTTATAGTTATACGGATAGATATCGATGATCTCGCCACGCACACTGAACTGACCTTTGCCTTCGATCAACGGAACACGCTCGTAACCCTGCTTCACCAGCTGCTCCGCTACTCTATGTGGTTCCAAAATGTCGCCTTTTTTAATCGATAGCGAATGCTGATCCCAGATCTTCGAAGGCATCATCACGGAAAGAAAAGCCGGGACAGGGATAATGAAAATATCCTTTTCCGCTGCACGGATACGGGAAAGAACTGCTAAACGCTGTTCTAAAATCTCCTTACTCTGAGCAAGAAAATCTTCTGTATAAAAATAATCCCGAACAGGGAGTAACCACACTTTCTCCGCAGGGAAAAAAGTTAACAGATCTTCATACAGCTTCTCAGCACGAGCCTGATCAGGGGTTACAATAAAAAAAGGACGTTCTAGAAAATACTTTAAGCCAGCCAGGAGAAACACCTTCTGGCTGCTCTCCGCCCCATAGACTAACGGATTCTTATTATTTTCAACCGCCTCTTTTAGTTCATTAAGTTTTGCTGAAGAAGACCATTCCTGCAGTACTTCTTGCCAATTCAATCGCTCTCCTCCTTCTTGCATGACAAAAAGAGCCTTAGTAAATTTAATAACCAAGACCCGTAAAAAAATTTTGATAATTTATACTGCTTAAGTATTGCTCAAAATTTTTTTGAGCTACCCAGCATTTAATGGATCTCAGGCGGTCGAATAAATTTGAGTTCACTGGCCTCAAGACCAAGTTCCTCAATACAGTAATCGCAGAGAGAGTTAATTATCAGAGTGCCCTTATCACTATAGCTTATTATATCTTCCTTTTCTTCCAGCGTCAACGAACTTAAACCTAGTTTTTCTTCATCAAGAGACTCATCTTCAATAGTACCGATTACTTCTTGACAAGAATCACAGATGTAGGTAGCTTTCAAAATAATCCCCCCTAATATCAATTACCCATATTCTTGCCAGGGGGGAATAAATTTATTACAAAAGGTTTATTTTTCTCTATAAACAGGATAGGAACCCAGTATTTTTAGGTAACAGCTTTCTTCCTTAACCCTTTGAAGAACCGACCGTATTTCATTCTGCTGCCTGTGGCCCTCAAAATCAATAAAGAAAATGTATTCGCCAATATTGGTGCGCGCTGGGCGCGATGCAATGCGTGTCAAATTGATTTTTTTTGCCGCGAAAATGCCAAGAAGTGCATATAAGCTTCCAGGGCTGTCCTTGATGCCGACAATAATCGAAGTCTTATCCTTGGCCGAAGGCGGACTATCATGCCAAGCAACAACAATAAAACGTGTGGCGTTAGAAGTATTTTCTGCAATACCACGGGCCCGGATCTTTAAATTATAATAAGCAGCAGCCCGCGCAGGGGCAATCGCTCCTTTCCCTTGGCCTTCTCGAGAAACGATCATTGAAGCTTTAGCAGTACTCGCTACTGGCTCCAACTCTGCTTGTGGACAATGCTTTGCTAGATAGTGGCGACACTGTGCCAGGGCCTGTGGATGTGAATAAATTTTTTTTAGTGGTTGCGTATCCCCTGCTTTTGTGAGCAGACAATGCTCTATTGGCCTGATGATCTCCGTACAGATCGAAAGGGAGCTCGCTGCTAACAGATCTAGGGTCACCGTTACCGAGCCCTCGAGTGAGTTTTCAAGAGGGAGGACACCAAACCCGGTCTCCTTATACTCCACGGCAGAGACAACCTCTTCCATACTCATGCAGGCTAAAAATATATCTTCACTCTTTTTTTCCATAGACACCACTGATTGTGCATAAAATTGTGCCGCCTCTTCCGTATAAGTTCCCGGCGGTCCTAGATAAGCAATCTTGCTTTGCATTGTAACCGTTCCCTTCCCTCGCGATCCTCAGTTATGGTAATATTCTTGAACGCTATAGTGCTGCATCTTACGTCCTACAGCACCGACAATAGGGATGAGCTCCCCGATAAGCCGTCCAAAATTCTCCGTTGTTAAAGACTGCACGCCGTCACAGAGGGCGCGCTGCGGATCGGGATGCGTTTCAATAATTAGCCCATCTGCGCCAGCAGCGATCGCTGCTTTTGCTAGCGGGGTAACGAGGCGCCAATCACCAGCGGCGTGACTGGGATCAGCAATTACCGGTAAATGACTCAACTTTTTCACCAGGGGAATAGAGCTTATATCCAGGGTATTGCGGGTTTTCGTCTCAAATGTGCGAATGCCGCGCTCACAAAGAATGATCTCATAGTTGCCCTCTGCCATTACATACTCTGCGGCCAGCAGCCACTCATCAATTGTCGCTGCCACTCCCCTTTTTAAAAGAACGGGTTTGCCTGATTGCCCGACCTCCTTCAACAGTGGGAAATTCTGCATGTTGCGGGCACCGATCTGTATGATATCTGCATAACGGCTAACAACATCAACATCTAGTAGACTGATCGCCTCAGTGACAATTTTTAAACCAGTCTCTTCACGGGCAGCGGCTAAAATCTGCAGCCCCCTCTCCTCCAGTCCCTGGAAGCTGTATGGAGAGGTGCGCGGCTTAAAAGCACCACCGCGAAGGATACTAGCCCCCATATGCTTAATTTTTTTAGCCACTTCGAGCACCTGCTTTTCACTTTCCACAGCACAAGGTCCAGCAGCAATACAGATCTGCGGTCCGCCAATTTTCACTTCCCCGATCTTGATTACCGTATCCTCTTCTTTAGCCTCGCGGCTGACAAGCTTATAGGGAGCTCTAACTCTAACCACCTTATCCACACCATCCATTGTCTCCAGCCCGATGGGGAGCTCTACCAGCTTCGCACCAACAGCTCCGATTACGTTGCGCTCTACACCGCGAATTAGATGCGGCTGAAACCCGAGTTCCTGCAACCGCTCTTCTACCGCTCGAATCTCTTCTTCCGTTGCTCTCGGCTTCATCACAACAATCATCTGTTTAGCCTCCTTAATTTTTAACTGTTTGATTAAAAAAAACAAGGTTTAGACCACTTGTCGCTAGGGACGAAAGCGATCTACCTCTAACAAAAAAGCCTTCCACCCTGAAGGGGCGAAAAGCTTTATACTTCCGCGGTACCACCCTATTTAGCCTAATAAGGCTCTCTTACAGGTACGGGATAATCACCTGTCTGGCAACCATCCGATACCCTCTTCCTCTTAACGGAGAAGACCCGGCCCAGCCTACTCACCTTTCAGCCGACAGCTCCAGAGGGAACTTCGACTGGCTTTTCCTTAACAGGGCTTACAGCCTAGACCCCGTCTCTCTGCAAGCAAAACAACCAGCCTACTTTCCTCTTTCATAGCTTTTACATTTAGAAAATAGAGACTGCTATTAAGTTGAATTTTATAGTAACACTACGGATAAACCCTGTCAAGAGCTTTCGTTTCATTTTTTTATTTTAAAGTTTGTGTTTCAACACCGCACCCTTGTCTACCGTATCAACGAGCAGGCTATAGCGGCTAAGATAACTACTCTTCTTATGCTTCCGGACAAAAGTTTTGCCTGCCAGACGCCGCTTGATCTCTTCCTCTGAAAGGTCAACCTCAATCTTACGGGCAGGGATGTCGATCGTGATCAGGTCACCGTCTTCAATCGCGGCAATCGTCCCACCTAACGCCGCCTCCGGAGAAATATGCCCGACACAAGGGCCGCGTGTTGCTCCCGAAAAGCGACCGTCTGTGATTAAAGCAGTGTTTTCCCCTAACCCTGTTCCCATTAGCACAGAGGTGGCAGCAAGCATCTCCCTCATACCAGGTCCGCCTTTGGGGCCTTCGTAGCGGATGACGATTGCCTCGCCGCCTTTAATCTCACCATTAAGGATCGCTTCTACAGCCTCTTCCTGGGAGTCGAAGGTGTGCGCCCGTCCGCGGAAAACTTTCATCCCTTCCGCTAACGCAGACTGCTTAACAACAGCACCGCGGGGCGCAAGGTTTCCTTTTAATACTGCCAGTCCCCCCTGGGGCGCATAAGGATTATCCTCGCTTCTGATTACTTCTGGGTTTAGATTTACTACATCTTTAACTATCTCTCGCCAACACTTCCCACTGACAGTCTGCTGATCGAGATGCAAATTTTTATCTCCAAGCTCCTTCATCAACACCGGGATCCCACCCGCTCGATCGAAATCAAGGAGAGTATGATTCCCTGAAGGTTTAATTTTCGTCAAGCATGGTGTGCTTCTGCTAAATTGTTCAAAATCATCAGGCGTTACAGCAATGCCTAATTCGTGCGCGATCGCCGGCAGGTGCAAAAGGGTGTTGGTAGAGCCGCCGATTGCTGCAGTTACCCGCAAAGCGTTTTCAAAGGACTTGCGTCCAACGATAGAAGCAGGTGTAAGTGCTTCCTCCACCAGTTGGACAACGCGAGCGCCGCTTTCTTTAGCCTGTCTCTTTTTACGGGAATAGACGGCATGTGTTGTAGCCATACCAGGAAGGGTAAGACCTAAAACCTCCGCTAGGCAGGACATCGTATTCGCTGTTCCCATCATCGCACAAGACCCTGCAGTAGGGCAGATCTCATCTTCCATCTGTTTTAACTCTTGTTTGCTAATCTCACCACGTTTAAATTTACCAACTGCTTCGCGCACTTCATAGATGGCTAGCTCGCGTCCGTTAATATGACCGGGAAGCATTGGGCCGCCGGTAACCATGATTGAAGGCAAATTTAAACGCAACTGTGCCATGAGCATGCCGGGGACTATCTTATCACAGCCGGCGATGAAAACTAATCCGTCAAGTTTTTGTCCCTGGGCAACGACCTCGATCGAATCGGCGATGAGCTCGCGGCTCGGCAGGACATAGCACATACCGGAATGTCCCTGAGTTATCCCGTCGCAAAGGGCAATAGTATTAAATTCAAAAGGGACACCTCCGGCCATGATCACCCCTTTTTTTACTTCGGCAGCCAATTCGCGTAAATGCATATGTCCAGGGTGCATCTCGTTCCAGGAGTTGACAATGCCGATAAAAGGCTTTCCCAACTCCTGATCAAGAACGCCGATCGCTTTTAAGTGTGCACGCATACCAGCGCGATCTAATCCCTCGACGATCTCTCTGCTGCGGTATGCTTTCGACACATTTTTCACTCTCCCCGGTAAAAATTATCGCTTGTTATATCTATTCATCGCTGCATCTAGGCCTTCTTCAACAAAAACAACCACCGCTTTAACAGCATTGGCTACTGCCTGCTCTATCTCTTGTTTTTCTTCACGCGTAAAAGGCTTAAGGACGTAGTTGGTAACCTCTTCGGCAATTGGAGGTCGGCCGATGCCCAGCCTCAACCGCGGGAACTGCTCTGTTCCCAACTCGCTGATAATGGAAGCAAGCCCTTTATGGCCACCGCTACCCCCCTGGGGACGTATTCTTATCGCCCCTGTAGGAAGGTCTAGATCATCACAGATAACTAAAATATGCGGGAAAGAGATTTTAAAAAAATTGGCCAGCTGTGTAACAGCGAGGCCACTTCTGTTCATATATGTCAATGGCTGAGCAAGGATTACCTGCTTAGTGCCTAACTGTCCCTCAGCGATAAGCGCATTACGCCAGATTTTAACCGGCCCAAACCCGTGCTCACGTGCCAGTTGTTCTACAACCCAAAAACCAAGGTTGTGCCGGGCCAGAGCATAACGCTTCCCTGGATTGCCGAGACCTACAATCAGGCGCAACTTAACCCCTCCTTAAAGCTTCATGCTCTCTGAAACTTTCCCGCTCCTT
>JAAZDR010000210.1 GCA_012512705.1 Bacillota bacterium | reverse complement strand
GGATCTCCTTCTTCTCTGCCGAAATAAATATCTGAACTCAATGTAAAAAGAACAGGGGGATAAAAGATGGCCAAAACGACAAAAAGTACAGGCATGTTGCTGCTCCTGCTTTTGATCGGAAGTATTTTCGGAACACTGATCGGAGAAGCACTAAATGATTACTTTCCTTTTTTACGGTTTAGCCAATCAATCGGGGTAGAACCAACTACAATTGATCTTGCCGTCATCAGTTTAACCCTCGGGGCAACCTTACGTCTTAATATTGCTACCATTATCGGCTTCTTCATCACTCTTTTCATCTATTTCCGCCTCTAAAAAGAGGTATGCCGACATAGCTTGTTAAAAATAGACCGATATTATAAAATCGAACTGTGAACCTCTTGTAATACAATTTAGAAGGGAAATTTAAAATGGTCTGGGAAGTCCTAAATATGATCGGAACGATCGCCTTTGCTATCAGTGGGGCAATTGTAGCGCTAGAGGAAAATTACGACCTTTTTGGCGTTCTCGTTTTAGGGCTGACAACTGCCTTTGGCGGCGGGATCATTCGTAACCTTTTAATAGGGATACCTACAACCGTTCTCTGGGAACAGGAACTGCTGTTAACTACTGCTTTAATCGTCATCATTGTTGTCTTTATTCTGCCAAATTCCTGGATCTGGAAATGGAAGCGTTGGGGAGTTCTTTTGGATGCTATGGGCCTCTCCGCTTTCGCCATTCAAGGAGCTCTATTTGCCAAAAGTTTACAGCACCCCCTTGGTGCTGTTATGGTGGCAGCGCTGCTCACCGGCATTGGTGGAGGAATAATTCGTGACCTGCTCGCTGGAAGGAAGCCGTTGGTCTTACGTGAAGAGGTTTATGCCCTGTGGGCTCTTCTGGCAGGGTTAATTATTGATTTGGGATGGGCAGATATTGAGAATCCGATTCACCTCTATTTACTTTTCGGCCTGATTGTCCTTTTGCGTATGTTTTCCGTACATTTTAATTTAAAGCTGCCATGTCGCACACTCCCTGAAACTGATTTAGAGGAAAGGCGACAATTGTAATTTTAAGATATAATAAGTATTGACATCAGAAAATATTTCATTATCTTTTGGAAGTTAGGGTGTTAGATATGAAAAAGTATGATCTTATCGTCGTTGGTGCCGGTCCAACCGGCATTTTTACCTGTTATGAACTGGTACAGAAAAAACCAGAGTTAAAAATCTTGCTAGTGGACAAGGGACTGGATATCTACAAGCGAAGCTGTCCGATTCTCCAAAAAAAGAGAACAAAATGTCCGCCCGCAATTGATTCCCCAAATGGCACCGGATGCTACCCAGCCTGCTCAATAACTAACGGATTCGGTGGGGCCGGGGCATATTCTGATGGAAAGTTCAATATCACTACTGAATTTGGCGGATGGATGGCCGAATATCGCCACCCATCTGAGGTTCTTGAATTAATAAAATACGTTGATGAAATCAATATGAGGCACGGAGCCTGTGCTACTGCATCAGATCCGAACACGCCCGCGGTCAAGGAGATTGAAAAACGCGGACTAGCTGTCGGCTTAAAACTCTTGCGGGCGCAAATTAAGCATCTCGGCACAGAACAAAACCTTGTGATTCTAAAGAATATCTTCGAATTTTTAAAACCCAAAATAGATATGGCTTTTGAGACAGAGGTCGCTGAATTAATTGTTCGCGGGGAAAAAGGAGAACGCTTAGAGATTGAGGGAGTCAGAACCACTGACGGGGAAAGTTATTTTGCGAAAAAAGTTGTAGTTGCCCCCGGCAGAGACGGTTCGGAATGGTTAGCCAATATTTTAAAAAGCTATAATCTTAAGGTAAGCAACAATCAGGTTGATGTTGGCGTACGTGTAGAGACATTGGACACGATAATGGAAGATATAAATAAAAATCTTTATGAAGGAAAATTCCTCTATCGCACAACAGTAGGCACCACAGTAAGAAGTTTCTGCAATAATCCCTCCGGCTACGTCGTTATCGAAAATTACAGCGGTGTTATGCTTGCTAACGGTCATGCTTATAAGGATAAAAAGTTGAGCAGCGGACGGACTAATTTTGCGCTGCTCGTCTCCCATAAATTTTCTCACCCATTTGATAAACCTAATGAATATGCAAAATCCCTTGCCAAGCTTGCAAATGACCTTGCTAACGGCAGTATCCTGCTTCAAAAATTTGGTGATATTTTAAAAGGGAGACGCTCAACAGAAAAAAGAATTGCCGAAGGATTTATCGAACCTACCTTAAAAGAGGCTGTTCCCGGAAACCTAAGTCTCGTCCTCCCCTACTCAACAATGAAAAGCATTATAGAGATGATTAATGCGCTAGACAAAGTAACCCCCGGAATCGCTTCCGAACATACTTTGCTCTACGGAATCGAAGCGAAATTCTACTCTTCGCGCCCAGAGCTGACTATTAATTTTGAAACCAAAATTAAAGGTCTCTATGCTGGCGGAGACGGTGCCGGTATAACAAGAGGGTTGGCGCAGGCTAGTGCTTGTGGTATTGCTATAGGGAGAAGTATTTTAAATCATTGCTAATTGTCCCAAAGGCCACCCCGTATATTTTAACTGTTTTTTGATATATTAGCTATTGAACACACAAAATATTTTGGAGGTATCAACCATGAAAACAGGAACCGTTAAATGGTTCAACGCAGAAAAAGGTTACGGGTTTATAGAAATAGAAGGTGGCGATGACGTTTTTGTCCATTATTCTGCCATTGAAGGTGAGGGGTTTAAAACTTTAGAAGAGGGACAGCGCGTTCAATTCAATATTGTTCAAGGTGACCGCGGTCCCCAGGCTGAAAACGTTGTAAAGATATAATATTGGCTATAATAATAAATTTGGCAGCTTATGCTCACAGGGAACGTTGGTTTGGCATTTTCCGCAACCGTAGCGTGGATAGAAGCGAGGCTTGATCTTTGTTTCTAGATAAGAAGCACAAGTTGCTATAATTTTGCCTTCCCTTTTGATCGCTCCCGATGGGCAACGTTCAATACAGCCGCCACACATATTGCAATACTGGTATAGTTCTGTATACTCCCGCGGGATTGGCTCCAAGGGAAGGGCAACAATTACACTACCAAAACGTCCGGCACACCCTTTTTTAGTGATCAACGCTTTACTCAAAGAGAACGTCCCTAGGCCTGCGATATAAGCAACATGCCGCTCCGACCAGTTACTGCGTCTTTCCACTACAGAAAAACGTGACTCGAGAATGGGTGAGACAGCGCGAGCGCCCTTTTGAACAAACTCCTCAACAAGATGCCGTCGCAGGGCATTATTGAATTCTTCCCCCTCAATGCGCCCGTAAAGCCATTCTCTTGCCGGCAACCCCAACTCCCGGTTAGCCTCACGCACTTCGGCGCTAAAAGGAAGGTAATAAGATATTACTGCTTTTGCCCCCGGGAGCCATTCGCGAGGCAGAAGATGGTGTTCTCCAATGACCGAAGGAGATTTCAGTGCTAGAAATAAAGGATCATCTGCTGCCGCTACTCCTACCAGTGTAAGAGAGTATATCTTTTTAATCCCCGCCTCCTCTACCTTATTTAAAGTGCTACCTTCCACGAATTCATTAATTAGAGCGCAGAGATCTTGATAATTCATTTATCCATCCTCCCCATTTTTGTTCCCCACTTGGTTATAAATTGTTTTTAGAATTGTTAAGGCTGCCCCTTTATCAAGAGGTTCATTGTTATTCCCACATTTTGGTGAGATAATACACCGCGGACAGCCGGTGTAGCAGCTGCAGTTAACTCCTATTTCCAGGGCTTTCTCAACTAGCTGCTTAAAATGTGTGTAAAGCCGTTCCGCGATACCGATACCACCAGGATAACCATCGTAAATATAGATTTCATTTTCTCTTTTTTCTATCGATACGCCACCTATATCCCAGCGATCACACATGGCCAACAGCGGAGTAACAGCAATTAGGAGATGCTCTGCGCCGTGTAGGCCACCGGCAAGATCCCCTTTAATATCGGTTAAACTAGCCTGCAGCCATACTGCTTTAGTCATAAAAGGCAGCGGTGGGAGTTTTACTTCTTTTTGTTTTAAGGTTTTTTGCGGAGATTTTAAGAGGTATCCGTAAACAGACTCCGTTACCCTTACACTTCCATAATTTAGCCTTAGCTGATCATATTCTCTCTTCTTTATTACCTCCAACACCTCAATATCCGTCCTTGTTAGCGGTGTAGTAAAGCAATCACCCTCTGTGCGTTCAGCGATAATAATTTTCTTCTCATCATCAACATTTGTGATCCTGTACGGCTCCATCTGATGTAAAAATATTGCTCCCGGGTGTGCCTCTGTGTATGTCTGCCTCTCACTCAGCTCTTCAAGGATCTCCCCTTCACAAATGAGCTGCTACCTTTCCCGTTCAAAAGAGGAAAGTCCGACTTGGAAACAAGCACCCTTATCCACACAATGATATTCCTTAATATAGATTGTTTCTTTTGCTTGTTTTGTTTTAGAAGCTTTCTTTTTTAAAACTAACTTCTTTTCTTTACGCAGTTCCTCAGCAATGGCGCTGCATCTGGGGCCAAACCAACGACTGTCTGCTGCGGTTAGCGGAAGCTCTTCTGCCGCACATAATAAGTGGCTTTTTAGAAAATGTTCGTTATCAAGGGAGATAACGGCCTGCTCAGTGGGCTCCTGGAAGAGATAATTGGGGTTGGTAAGCATATAGCTGTCAAGCGGGTTCTCATATAAAACTTGCACGACTAAAGATTCCTGCCCAGTCCTTCCCGCCCTTCCCGCTTGCTGGTGGAAAGAAGAGACTGTCCCCGGGTAACCCCCTATTACAACCGCATCCAACCCTCCGATATTTATTCCTAGTTCCAAAGCATTCGTGGAGGAGAGCCCCCTAATTTCGCCCTTTTTAAATTTTTCTTCAAGCTCTCTTCGTTCCTCCGCCAAATAGCCAGCGCGGTAAGAAGCTACGTCTTTGACTTTTTCCTGCGCCCAGCGGGCTGTAAGTTCCGACATCTTCCTGCTTACCGTAAAGCAAAGGGTCTGCAAGTTATTCTCGACACAAGCAGCAAAAAGTTCTGCCGTTTGTAAATGCTGGGATTTATCCAGATTTTTGGTAGTATCCCAGAAAAAATAAGTTTTCTTTCCCTTAGCACTTCCGTCCCTGGCGACAAGCGAAAATTCTCTTCCCGTTAGCTTTTGCGCATGTTCGACCGGATCGGCCATTGTAGCAGAAGCGAGGATAAACTGGGGCTCCGGATTTTGATAATAATCCAAAATCCGTTGCAGTCTACGCAGGAGGTAAGCGACATTGCTTCCAAATATTCCACGGTACCAGTGCGCTTCATCGATCACAACAAACTTTAAATTACTAAAAAAACGCTGCCATAATTTATGCCAGGACAGGTAAAGATGAAGGGCATGGGGGTTAGTAAGAATTACGCGCGACTTGTTCCTTATTCCTCTGCGCTTGCTCTTTGGCGTATCCCCGTCATAAACAGCAGGAGAGAATGCAATCCCGGTACCTTTCTCCAGTGACTTAAACTCTTTTAGTTGATCATAGGCCAGAGCTTTCATCGG
>JAAZDR010000209.1 GCA_012512705.1 Bacillota bacterium | reverse complement strand
TACTCTTTTGGCTAATCCGGTAAAGCCCATTACCAGGAAAAACACGCCGACCAGCAGCTGCAGGGCGATCAGGGCCTTAATCCTTTCCGGCCCCATCTGGTATTGGGTAAGATAAGCAGTTGTCAGCGGAATTGCCGGGGTAATCCAACCCGGGACAACAGGGTCGCCAAAAAATGAATGAAGATTATAAAGTATACTGTTAATAATAACCATAGTAAGCGCAACCTCAAAGGGGACACCGAGCACCTCTGTGAGGATCGGTATCGCCCCAAGGCAGGTCGCACACATAATCAACGCCTGCAAAGCTTCCGCCCATTCCCAGCGATAATGAATTAATGGAATACGAATTTTAAAAATCCCAAGCGCCCAATATGGTTGTTCTCTGCCTTCAACTCTTTGTAAAGCCAATGTCTTCACCCCTTTAATAATTTTTAAAACTAAGTACATATTATTGCTGGGAGTTCTAGATTAGCAACTCCTAGCACTTTTACCAGGCATTTGTGTAGATATCTTCAAGATCTTTTTGCGTTAGCTTTCTGGGGTTGTTTGACAGAAGCCTCGTTTCATTTATACCAGCAGCAGCCATTTTCGGTATCGCCTCTTTGGGGATATTAACATCTCTTAAACGCGTAGGAACATTTGTGTCTTTGGCCAGGTTAATCATTGCCTCGATTGCTTTAAAAGCTGCTTCACGCACAGACAACCCCTCTGTATTCTCGCCCATCGCCTCGGCAATTACAGCAAATTTGTCCAGGCAGCTGACCACGTTGTATTCCATGACATAGCGCAGCATTAGTGTATTTGCTAGACCATGCGGCAGGTGGAATTGTCCGCCCAGGGGGTAGGCCATTGCATGGACCGCGCCAACACCAGCATTGCCGAAAGCGATGCCAGCGATAAGGCTCCCTAGGGACATATTATAGCGAGCCTCAGCATTATCTCCATCGCTTACAGCTGTGCGCAGGTTTTTGGCAATCAGGTCAATGGCTATTAAGGAAAGTCCTTCGGTAAATTTGTTCGCATTTTTGGAGATATATGATTCCGCTGCGTGAATAAAAGCATCCATACCAGTGTATGCGGTTAGGTTCGGGGGTAATTTGTAAGTTAAGGAAGGGTCAACGATGGCAGCGGTGGCAAATAAATGGGGGCTGACAATCCCTTTCTTTACCTCTTCTTCCGGGAAGGAGAAAATTGCAATCTTGGTTACCTCTGAGCCTGTACCTGCCGTAGTAGGAAGCATAATCGTCGGCAGCCCTGGTTTTTTGATCTTATCACTTCCGGTGTAGTCTCTGGCCGAACCTCCGTTAGTTACCAGAATGGAGACAACCTTGGTTACGTCCATGGCGCTGCCGCCACCTAAGCCGACCAAAAGATCGTAAGCGTTGTCTTTTACTTCTTCAGCGATCTTATCCACTGTCTCAATCGGCGGCTCAGGCACTACTTGGTCATAGACACCTACTTCAAAGCCCTCTTTTTTTAAGATCTGCTGCACTTTTTCCAAGATACCTACCTTAGCGATTCCAGGGTCTGTGAGGATAAAAACTCTTGAACCGTTAAGCTTTTTGACCTGTGCTCCTAACTGCTGCTCCATGGTGCCGGCACCAAAGATAATTGAGCTAGGGGTGCCAAAAGCAAAGTTCATCATTTTAACTCCTCCTTATTTATTTTTTTGCTTGCTGCCTGTAACATGCCTGCAATATAAAGTATAACAATTTTTAAAATTACTGTCAACTTAAATATCCAATCTAGATTGACAAGTTTCGCATATTTTACTTGCCTGAATATTGAATCTAGAAAGTTTATAAAAATTTTTTGCTGATTTTTAGCAGCTTGAGAGCTGTAGAATTTTTTTTTTGCTAAAATCTGCTATAATATGTAATAAGGTTGCTTTTGTTCATGATTTATGAGGGGAGCGGTCAATCGTGGAGAAGGTGATCGAGGCTAAAAGTATTAGCAAATCATTTTCCGGTGTAAAAGTGATTCAGGATCTTTCATTTTTCATAAGAAGCGGCGAAATTGTCGGCCTTCTTGGCCCTAACGGTTCGGGGAAGACAACGACAGTCCGCCTTCTTAACGGGGTAATCACTGCAGATGCTGGTCATATTCGCGTGGTAGGGCTGAACCCTTTTACTGAGGGTGATACGCTAAGGAGAAGATGCGGCGTCCTGACAGAAAGTGCCGGGCTCTACAGAGAACTCAGCGGAGAAGAAAACCTTCTTTTTTTTGCACAGCTCTATGGCATAAAAAACGCAGTTCGTAGGGTTAAAGAGCTGCTTAGTGATTTTCAGCTTACTGAGCACAAAGATAAAAAAGTCAGTATCTACAGCACGGGGATGCTGAAAAGGCTCGGCATCGCCCGCGCTCTGCTCCATAAGCCCCAAATTTTATACCTTGATGAACCGACTACAGGGCTTGATCCAGAAGGGGCGAGGGATCTGCTGGAGTATATTAAAAACCTGAATCAAAAATATAATGTGACGATCCTCCTATGCACCCATCTCTTAAAACAGGTGCAGACACTCTGCCACCGCTTTATTTTTATCCACAAGGGGCAGCTGTTAGAGGAGGGGACTTTACAGGAGCTGGAGGATAAATATTTGCGTGAGCTGAGCTTAAAAGTGGAGACAGATCTTTCTTTCCACGGCCAAAGCTTCGAAAGTTATCCTATTTTGAAAAAAGAACCTGGGGCTGTCGTGTTCCGTGTGCAGAACAAGGAGGCGATCCCTCTGCTGCTAAGAAAAATTCTCAAAAAGGGCCCTTTATACTCAGCAGAGATTTGCGGCCGTGACCTGGAGACTCTTTATTTCAAAGTGAGGGAGGCGCATAAACATGAATAGGGATGCGATCCAGGCAGTAGCCCTGAAAGATATGCAGAGCATCAGCAGCAATATTCAAATCTGGCTGCCGTTGATCATTGTCCCGCTGATCTTCAGCATTGTATTGCCTGGAGGGCTGATTCTGGGGCTGCGCTTCTGGAATCTGGATAGTTTTGGCAATATGGGGGTAATCGTTGATCTTTTAGAGAAACTTCCTCCCGGCGGACTGCGTGATTCCATCCTTCAGTGGGACCTATTTGAAAAACAGGTGGTCTATTTTATGGTCAACTACCTTTTTGCTCCCCTGTTTATTATCATTCCGCTGATGATCAGCAGCATCATTGCCGCAAACAGTTTTGTCGGGGAGAAAGAGCGCCGCACCCTGGAGAGCCTTCTCTTTGCGCCGGTTGATATTAAGAGCCTCTTCATGGGTAAGGTTATCTCCGCTTTTGTTCCAGCGATGGTGGTGACATTCTTCTGTGCCCTTCTCTATGGCCTGGTTGTCAATAGTACAGCATACCCGCTTTTTAAAACCATTATCTTCCCGCGCTTAAACTGGATTGTCATGATCGTCTGGGTAATCCCTGCTTCGAGCCTTTTTGCCATCTTTTTGAACGTGGTGATCTCGGCCAAGGTTAAGGGTTTTCAAGAAGCCTATCAGTTAGGAGCAATGATCGTCCTGCCTGTTTTAGCTCTTTTCTTCAGTCAACTCACCGGTGTATTATTCTTAGAAACCTCCCTGCTGCTGTGGATCGGTGCAGCTTTTTTCCTGATCGATTATTTTATGCTCAAAGTCATCAGCCGTGCTTTTGACCGCAATAAGCTGTTCGAAAGCCAGGTTAAATAAAAAGAGCGAAAAAAGCACCTGTTGAACCTTAATTGATACTAGTGTCATGCGGCAGGAGATTAGCTTAGCGGTATAGTAAATAAGTAAATTAAGTAAATGCGGCTGCTCGATTTTATATTCAGCGAAATGCCTTGCATAGCATGCCTGTTAATATTAATTTTTTTAGGAGGTCACTATGCAAAAATATTTTTAATGCACACCAGGCGCGCTGGATTCGCGAACGAACCTGGCACCATAGCCAGCAGATTGAGGAAAACCCTGACGGTTCTTTGATTCTTACACTAAAAGTCAGCTCTCTCGACGCTGTGAAGCGTTGGGTTATGAGTTTCGGCGCTCATGCAGAAGTTCTCTCCCCACCAGAGCTGCAGAAGGAGATTAAAAGCGATCTGCAAAAGATGTTACAGTTCTACAGCAATTAAATTATCTTTATTGCTTAAATTACCGGAATAGCAAAAAAAGTGTGCCGAATACTTGTTCGCGTCAATAGATGTCGTGGTGGGGGTGGTATAATAGCATAAACTCTCTCTTTGTAGTTATCCGGTATAATAAAGATTATTAAGAAAGCACAAAAAGTACAATTAAATTAAAAAGGAGGTGATTTTATGCGTTTTGCTGTTACATTTGCTGTAAAAGAGATACCATTAAGC
>JAAZDR010000208.1 GCA_012512705.1 Bacillota bacterium | reverse complement strand
TTTTTTTCACTAACATGGGACTTTAATTCAGCTAATTTTTTAATATATTCTGCCGAGCTTAAAAAATTGCGATGCTGCTGAAAAATAAGTACTGTTTCCGACAAGCCGAGCCGAAGAGGATAGCCTCCACCACAAAGAACTGCTTTTATGGAAAGCTCCTTTGTCCCCGGAAAGACCTTTCTCGTGGAAACTATCGTTATTTGCTCATTGTATTTCCGCGCTTTTCTTACAAGCTTATCAGTGCGGGTGGCAATAGCGCTAGCATATTCAAGAATATTTTGGCAGGTTTTCCAGAGCATGTGCAGGGTTGAAGCTTTTCCTTTAATAGTAATGATAACCTCGTTTGCAGAAACCTTCCCTCCTGACGGAATGTAGCCAATCACTTCAGCCCCTTTTAGATCACAGAGACGCTTTACTTCCTCCGTACCGCAAATGACGGCGTTCTCTCTGCTATAGATCTGCATCTCACCTTCCTGGTTGCCAATTCCCAAGACAAAGGTAGTAAGATCCAGGTAGGGGATATCTTCCTTGAGCCATCTTTCCAAAGTCTCATTTGTAATGTTTAACATTTTAGCCTCCTAGTACATTTGCTAATCCCTTACTGGAGATATTCAGCACTTTACAGCTATAATTATTATAGTGTAGTGGTGCTTCAAAAACCTTATTTGCAATCTTTCCCCTAAAAAAAATTGTTCTTACTATGCCGTAAGCAACAGGCACTGCCCAAAAAATTAATAAAATACGCCTCTCAAAAGAAGACGTATAAAGATAAGCGTATATGCTTCTTATCATCTCCTTTCCGCTACCGGGAGGCAATGTTGTTTCCAACAATTACCCTGTCGGTCCTGCTCCATAGGCTAGCCTCCCTTAGGAAGACAGGACTCGGAGATATTAACTTTAACATAACGCAGCTGGTAAATCAGCATATTTCATTTGCATCGTGAAGCTATGTTCATTGTAAATAAGAAACAAACCGCTGTCAATGCAAAACTGCAATGGAAAAACGAATAACAACGGTAGTAACGAACATACTAAAAAAAATAAAAAATAATAGGGGGCTTACTATGTTTAATCCTTTTGAAGAAAAGGCGATGCCTGTAGAAGATGGTATTATGGATTGGAGATCAGTCTATCCCAAACCGTATTCCAAACAAGATGTCGACCCTTATACCAGGCTGCGCATAATCCTCATGAACGGGATTGAAGTGGAAGCAGCTACCTTCTCCCATCAATTTCATCGCAACTGCAACGACAATGACCTGCGGCGT
This sequence comes from Bacillota bacterium, assembly GCA_012512705.1. Classification (GTDB taxonomy): domain Bacteria; phylum Bacillota; class Dethiobacteria; order DTU022; family JAAZDR01; genus JAAZDR01. The sequence goes on along the minus strand of JAAZDR010000208.1, from coordinate 335 downwards.
GAACTGGCCTTGTCGCGCCGCATAGAACAGCAGCAACAAAAGCATATCAACTGGCTCAAACCCTATGACGAAACTACGCTGGAAACAACCGTCGGCTATGAGCACGTAGCTGTTGATTTAACTGCCTGGCTGGCACAAAACGAGCCCGATCCCTATGTCAAGGATACACTGGACTTTGCTTTACTGGAAGATTTTGATCATTTATACCGCTACTCCAATTTAATGAACATGGACCAGGCTGTGCCCGCCCACACCCTGCTCAAAGGGTACGTGGAGATCTTCCCGGGTCGGTCCACTATTGCCGAGCACCGCCACCCCTACGACACGGTAAGAAA
>JAAZDR010000207.1 GCA_012512705.1 Bacillota bacterium | reverse complement strand
CTTTGTCGATGGTTGTATAAAAAACGGATACGATAAAAAGATGGGGATAGAGCTTTATGACTTGATTTTAAAATTTGCATCTTACGGTTTTAATAAATCCCATGCTGCTGCCTATGCGATGATCGCTTATCAGACAGCATATCTAAAAGCAAATTATCCGCTGGAGTTTATGGCTGCCCTTCTTACAACTTCTATGGCCTCCAGCGATAAGGTAGCGCTTTATATCACAGACTGTCGCCGCCGTGGAATCGAAGTGCTGCCTCCAGATATAAATGAAAGTTATACAAACTTTACCGTAATTGGGGGAAAAAGAATCCGCTTTGGACTTGCTGCTGTAAAAAACGTTGGACTCGGGGCCATTGAATCAATTATTCAGGCTAGGGAAAAAGGCGGGCGCTTTCGTTCGCTGCGTGATTTTTGCAATAGGGTTAATCTGCGCGTTTGCAATAAGAAAACGATTGAAAGCTTAATTAAAAGTGGGGCCTTTGATTCTTTAAAGGTGCACAGGGCACAGCTTTTAGCTATCCTTGATGAAACATTATCACGGGGGCAATCTTTTCAAAGAGAACGAGATAACGGACAGCTCTCTGTTTTTGCCATTATGGGGAAGGAAGAAGCGCCTGTTGACAATTTGCCGGATATTCCTGAGTTTTCTACCAAGGAAAAGCTGAGTATGGAAAAAGAGATGCTCGGGCTCTATATATCCGGTCACCCTTTAGAACAATATTCACCTCTTTAAGAGAAGATAACAAAGCTTACCTGCTGCGCGGAGCTAAAGGAGATGCGCGATCAGGCACAGGTTACAGTTGGCGGTATTATCCAGAGAATACGTTCTATCTATACAAAGAAGGGCAGGCCGATGGCTTTTCTTACATTAGAGGATTTAACCGGAGAGGTTGAAGTCATTGTATTCAGCAATCTGTATGAGCGCCAGCGAAAAGAACTTGAAGAAGACCTGCCGTTATTAATTAAGGGAAAGACGGATATTAAAGATGAGGAAGAGGTAAAAATCATTTGCGAAAAGATTATACCACTGCCCCTACAGCCAAAGCGCCTGTTTTTAAGAATTGGCACGCCTTGTCAAATCTCAACACTGCTTACCTTGAAGGAACTTTTGCGACAGGCTGAGGGGGGTATACCTGTCTACTTATTTTTTGAAAAGGAGAAAAAGACGATATTAGTAGAAGAAGATTGCTGGGCTACGGATGAACCGGACTTTTTGCAAAAGGTAAAAAATATTTTAGGCGCCGATAATGTAAAACTGCAAGAACTGAGAGTGTAGGAGGAAAGCGATGCAAAGAATCGGAGTACTTACAAGTGGTGGGGATGCCCCAGGGATGAATGCAGCGGTGCGAGCGGTAGTTCGCAAAGGATTCTATCACGGGCTGACTGTTTATGGGATAGAACGTGGTTTTTCCGGTTTAATCAATGAAGAGTATCGCGTAATGGATCGCGGGTCAGTTGCTGATATAATTCACCGCGGAGGTACGATTCTGCATACGGCAAGATGTCCAGAGTTTTTAATTTCTGAAGGGCAAAATAAAGCACTCCATTTTATAGAACGCCTCAAACTTGACGGACTGGTAGTTATCGGCGGTGATGGCTCTTTTCGTGGGTGCATGGCCCTTGTTGACGCCGGTGTGCCGGTTATCGGTGTTCCGGCAACAATTGATAATGATATTGCCGGCTGTGAACATTCGATCGGCTTTGACACAGCGGTGAACACAGTTACCGATGCAATTAACAAGGTACGGGATACAGCGACCTCCCACGAACGGATCTACGTGATTGAAGTAATGGGCCGGGATACCGGCTATATAGCTTTGAGTGCCGGTTTAGCAGGCGGTGCAGAGTCGATACTGATCCCAGAAATACCTTTTGACTTAGATGATATTTGTGAGCGTTTAAGGCGAGGGATAAATAGAGGGAAACGGCACAGCATAATCCTAGTTGCCGAAGGGGCAGCAAGCGCTTTAAAAATTGGCGCTGAAATTAAATCTAGGATGGAGATGGAGACAAGGGTGACAATTTTAGGTCATATTCAAAGAGGTGGTACACCTACAGCTTTTGACCGCATGCTGGCCAGCCGCTTAGGAGCTCACGCTGTGGATTTGCTAATGAATAAGAGGAGCGGGTTAATGGTTACCCTTAATGATAATAATCTACAAGACATACCTTTTGATGAAGTTTTAAGGGGGAAAAAAGAGCTTTGCGTGGAATTGTTCGAACTGGCAAAAATTCTAGCTATATAGGGGTTGAATATGATTATGCGCCGAACAAAGATCGTCTGTACAATTGGGCCGGCAACTGAAGAGCGTGAGATATTGAAAGAACTTGTTGTCACTGGTATGGATGTCGCGCGACTTAACTTTTCCCACGGCGATCACATGGAACAGCGGCGGCGTATTGAGCTTATACGCAGTGTTTCAAAGGAGCTGGGGAAAAGGGTTGCCGTTTTGCTGGATACCAAGGGGCCGGAGATAAGAATTAAAAAGTTTAAGGAAGGGAAAGTATTTTTACAGGAAGGAAGCACTTTTGTTCTCACTACGAGAGAAGTTGAGGGCGATGAGCAGCAGGTCTCTGTTACCTATGAAAATTTTCCTGCAGACGTCCGACCTGGAGCAACTGTTCTCCTTGACGACGGCCTAATTGGACTGAGAGTAGAAAAAGTTGATAGAAAAGATGTTTACTGCACCGTTGTCCACGGAGGTGAAATCTTTGATAATAAGGGGGTGAACCTTCCGGGAACAGAGGTAAATCTGCCTGCTTTGTCACCGAAAGATGTCGAGGATATAAAATTTGGTTTAATGATGGAAGTTGACTTCATTGCTGCTTCCTTTATTCGCCACACAAAAGATATTTTAGAGATAAGGCGTCTAATTGAAGAAGTAAGAGCAGATACGGCGATTATCGCCAAAATAGAAAAACAGCAGGGAGTCGACAACTTTGCAGAGATTCTTGACGTTGCCGACGGAATTATGATTGCACGCGGAGACTTGGGAGTCGAGATCCCTGCAGAAGATGTCCCTCTGGTGCAAAAAAGAATCATTCAAGGATGCAATGAGGCTGGAAAACCGGTTATTACGGCAACACAGATGCTCGATTCAATGATACGCAACCCCCGCCCCACAAGAGCAGAAGCAAGTGACGTAGCTAATGCAATTTTTGACGGCACAGATGCGGTAATGCTCTCCGGAGAGACGGCTGTGGGTAAATATCCTGTTCAGGCAGTAAAAACGATGGCCCGTATTGCTGAAAGAACAGAACAGGCACTCCAATACGAAGCGATGCTTGATTATTTTGAGCCGGCGTTAGAAAAAACAGTAACAGATGCGATCAGCTATGCTACTTGTCACACTGCCCATAAGCTGGGAGCGAAAGCGATTATTACCGCCACTCAATCGGGCCATACGGCGCGCATGGTTTCTAAGTACAAGCCCCGGGCCCAAATCATTGCAGTCACGCCAAAGGAAAGGGTTGCCACCAGACTTACCCTTACCTGGGGGGTCACTCCTCTTTTATGTCCGCCTACTGAAAATACCGATGAAATGTTTAACGCAGCTTCAGAAGCAGCATTAAAAGCCGGCTTGATCGAAGAGGGGGATCTGGTGGTCATTACAGCTGGTGTTCCTGTTGGTGTGGCAGGAACAACCAACCTTCTGCGCGTATTTACTGTCGGTAAGATCCTAATCCGCGGCATGGGGATCGGTAAAAAGGCGGTTACCGGTTCAGTATTTGTCGTCGATAAGACAGAAAAAATTAAAAGGATCAAGG
>JAAZDR010000206.1 GCA_012512705.1 Bacillota bacterium | reverse complement strand
CGCAGCTCTTCTGCAGTACTAAATAAAGACGAATCCAACTCATAGTCAAAGACAATCTGTACAATCCCAGAAATATCTCGTAAATCAATAAAAATAAGCTTACCATGATCACGGCGGCGCTGCACCCAGCCCATTACCGTTACTTTTTTATTAATTGCTTTTTCTGATAGCTTCCCACAATAATCAGTTCTTTTGTGGCGCATGTCATGCCTCCTCCGTTGTCTTCCCTTGTCGCTTAAGTTTTTCTTTTATCTTGTCTATTAGTTTGCTGCGTTTTATCTCCTCTTGTTCCCCATTTTGCATATCACGCAGGAGAACCGCTTTTTCTTTTAGCTCCTTCTCGCCGAGGATAATCACCAGCGAAAAATTGTTTTTCCCAGCAAACTTCATTTGTGATTTGAGACTACGACCCATAAAATCGAGCTCAGCACTTATCCCGGCCCTTCTCAGCTCCTGTGTAATCAATAAACCTTCGTGCTGTAATTTGTCATCCCCTGCAAGGGCAACAAACACCCTTTTATCCCGATACAAAGAAGGATCAAAGCCTCTTTTATCTAGGGCAAGGATCACTCTCTCCAAGCCCATAGCTACGCCCACGCCCGGAGTAGGTGGACCGCCGCAAATCTCGACAAGATTATCATAACGTCCACCACCACCCAAGCTGCTCTGGGCGCCAAGCTCTGCAGAAACAAACTCAAAAGCAGTTTTAGTGTAATAGTCAAGACCGCGAACGAGCCTGTGATTAACGCTATATCTTATATTCAAACTGTCAAGGAAGCTCAAAACACTGCTAAAGTGCGTTGCACACTCCTCGCAAAGATTATCAGCAAGACTCGGAGCGTCTTGAACAAGAGACAAACATTTTTCGTTCTTGCAATCTAGGATGCGTAGTGGATTCCGTTCATAGCGTATGTGACAGTCGGTACAGAGTTTTTCCAGCTTGTTCTTGTAGTAATCTAACACTAATTGATTATAAGCAGGGCGACAGAATTTACAGCCCACACTATTGATCTCCAGATTTAGGTCATCTAAACCTATACGCTGAAAAAAATCGTTAGACATAGCGATAACCTCTGTGTCCAGAACCGGACTTGAGGTGCCAAAGGCTTCTACCCCAAACTGATGGAACTGCCTGTAACGACCGGCTTGAGGACGGTCGTAACGAAACATCGGACCTATGTAATAAAACTTTTGTGGTTGGGGTTCATTGAACAACTTGTGTTCAAGAAAAGACCTTACCACAGAGGCAGTACACTCCGGCCGCAAAGTCAGACTTCGCTCGGCACGATCCTTAAAAGTGTACATCTCTTTTTCAACAATATCGGTGCCCTCCCCTACGCCGCGAGCAAAGAGCCCCGTCTCTTCAAATAATGGTGTCCGTATCTCACTATACCCGTATTCCCGGCAGAGTTTACGCAAAACACCTTCCACATACTGCCATTTCTCTATTTCTGATGGTAAAATATCACGCGTTCCGCGCGGGGCCTTAAAGGACATCTCCCCCCCACTCCTATTCTCTAGTAAAATTACAAATGCAATTCCATTCTAGACAAAGTTCCCTCCCTTGTCAACAAAACCAAGAGAGGGCGTTTTTACGACTCATATTCTCGGCGTAACTGCTCCAACTCCTCCTTTGTAAGCCCCATACTGCGAGAAATTTCTTCATCAAAGTTAAAATGATCGTCAAAATAATCAGCTAAAGAGTGATAGATCTCTTTTTTTTGGTTACGTTTCAATTCGAGAGAGTTAATAGCTTTAGTTAATGAATTTTTAGCCAATTTATTTCCCCCGCCTTAATATAATTTGTAAAATTAGTATTACCCGAAACAAGTGCTGCCACTCTGCAAAAGGGGAAATTGTTAATTTAAAAAGCACTCCTGAGAGCGCTTTAAAAATGTTTCTTACTATCAAGAAGGATCGTTACCGGACCATCATTTGATACTTCCACCTGCATCACGGCTCCAAATACTCCTTCTGCAACTTTAATTCCTTGTTCTCGTAAACATGTACAAAAATCTTTATACATTTTTTCTGCCCGCTGTGGGGGAGCAGCAGCGGTAAAACTAGGACGTCTTCCCCTTCGGCAGTCTCCATAAAGGGTAAACTGTGAAACACAGAGGACTTCTTTTTGCAGTCCAACTACCGAACAATTCATTTTCCCTTCCTGATCTCCAAATATCCGCAAGCCTGCAATCTTATCACAAAGGTATAGAAGATCGTCTTCACGATCATCTTCGCCAACTCCTAAAAAAACAACAAGTCCCTCTTTAATTTCGCCAACAATTTTTCCTTCAATCTTCACCGCTGCTTTAGTTACCCTCTGCACAACAGCTCTCATGCTAAGCTCCTCCCGTCGTATTTCTACAATTAGTTTGAAAAGAATCGGTGTACTTCAAACACACTCTTAATGTGTTTTACTTTATTCATTACAAATTCTAGATGTTTTAAATTCTTTACGATTAGAGTGAGGTGAATCTTGGCTATCCCATCTTTATCAGTGCGACCGTTGACGGCAGAAATATCTACTTTGTTCTCGCTAATAACAGCCATTATCTCTGTAAGTAGATTCGTGCGATCAATGGCTGAAATTTCAATCTCAACCGGATAAGCTCCTTCACGGTTTTCTTCCCAGAAAACGTTTAACAATCGGCTACGATCATTCTGATTTTTAAGGTTTGGACAGTCGCTGCGATGCACTGATACACCCCGCCCTCTGGTAACAAATCCAACAATATCGTCTCCAGGCACCGGGTTGCAACATTTAGCAAAACGAATAAGAATGTTATCAACACCTTCGACTCGCACCCCCCGGTAAGCACCGTTCTTTTTCTTCCACGGTTTAACTTCCGGACGTGCAATCTCCTCCTGGGGCCTCTCTCTGTGCTTATAGTACTCTTCCCGCAGGCGGGCGATCACCTGCTGGGGGGTTATCCCACCGTAGCCGACCGCGGCATAAAGATCATCTTCTGTCTGCAGGCTAAATTTTTTCTCTACTTCCTCTAACAATGAACGTTTCAGCAATAGGTGGGGAGCAATCTTTAGCTTGCGCAGCTCTTTTTCCAAGAGTTCCTTGCCTTTAACAATATTCTCTTCGCGTCGTTCTTTCTTAAACCAGGCCCGTATCTTACTTTTTGCTTGAGAACTTTTAACCATATTCAGCCAATCACGGCTGGGACGTCCCTGTTTAGAAGTAAAGATCTCAACAATATCCCCAGTCTTCAGCTTATAATCCAAAGAAACAATTCGACCGTTTATCTTGGCTCCGTTACAACGATGACCAATATCTGTATGAATACGGTAAGCAAAATCAATCGGTATTGCCCCAGCTGGGAGATCGACCACATCTCCTTTTGGCGTAAAAACAAAAACCTCGTCTGTAAAAAGATCAATCTTTAAGTTTTCAATAAATTCATGGACATCGCTATATTCTTGCTGCCACTCTAAAAGCTGACGTAACCATGAAAGTTTCTCGGCAAACTCCTTCTCATCCTTTACCCCTTCTTTATAGCGCCAATGAGCGGCAATACCATATTCAGCTGTGCGATGCATCTCCCAAGTGCGTATCTGCACCTCAACAAGCTCATTCTTCGCCCCGACGACAGTAGTATGCAGTGATTGATACATATTGGGTTTAGGCATAGCGATATAATCAAAGAAGCGCCCTGGTATAGGTTTCCAGATAGTATGCACAACACCTAGAGCAGCATAGCAATCTTTCACTGAATCCACAATGATACGCACGGCTGTGAGGTCATAGATCTCGTCAATATCTTTTTTCTGTTCTTTCATCTTCGTATAAATACTATAAAGATTTTTCGGACGTCCCTGAATTTCTGCCTCTATCCCTGTCGAAAAGAGCTTTTCTTTTAAAATTGCGATAATCTCTTCAATTAATTCCTCTCGCTCGTTCCGCTTTTTTGCTAACATAGAGTCTAGACGGTAATAATCGTCCCGCTGTAAATAACGAAAGGCATGATCCTCGAGCTCGCTTTTGAGTTTATATATTCCCAGACGGTGGGCGAGTGGAGCATAAATCTCTAGTGTTTCTTTAGAAATTTCTTTTTGCTTCGAACTGCGTAAATAACCTAGTGTGCGCATATTATGAGTACGATCGGCAAGCTTAATTAGGATCACTCTAATATCCTTAGCCATCGCTAAAAACATCTTCCGCAAATTTTCCGCCTGGTGTTCCTCTTTGGAAGTAAACTCAAAGCTACTTAACTTTGTGACGCCATCTATGAGAAGAGCAACCTCCGGTCCGAAATCCTTCTCGATCTGTTCCAGTGTAATTTCTGTATCTTCAACAACATCGTGCAGCAATCCGGCAACAATCGTAACAAGATCCAGCTCCAGTTCGGCAAGGATTATGCTTACCTCCAGCGGATGAGTAATATAAGATTCACCAGATTCGCGTCTCTGTCCGGCATGGGCGGCGAGAGCATATTCATACGCCCGCTCAACAACAGCCCATTCATCCTTATTCGAATTATAGCTGGTGAATTTATTCTTTAATTTATCTAATCCTTTTACCCCCAGCCTCATAAGCACTAATCTCTTCCCTTCATACAGGCTATATGCTTTAAAACCTCTTCATGATCAGCAGTGAGCAAAAAATGCTGATACTCTCTGCATTTCTCCAGGGTTTCAGATGCCTTTATGTATGAACGTGAAGCAGCAAGTTCCTTAGAAGATATGTTAACCTCCTCCCTGGCAGGTATAAGCTCTCCTTTTACCTCCCCTAACAGCTTAATTTCAGTAAATATCGAAATCATTTTCTGCCAAAGATAAGCAGTCACAGGGAAAGGGCTCTGTTTTTGAATGCGGGGGAAAATATTTTTAACCTTAAAGCCTTGTCGCCATAGGTTATATATCTGTTCGTAAGCGAAGCGTAAAGAACGCTCCTGGGGGAGTGCTGCTTGAAGCAGCTTTTCATTAGTCTTAAATTCTTCCTCTCCAAAAAGCAGATGAATTCTCACTTCGTCAGCAAGCAAAGAAGAAGCAAGAAACTCTTTCAAGCTTTCTTCTTGCAGCGGAAGGTCGTAGAGTACAAGTTCTTTAAAAGGGGCTAGTCGATGTGCTTCAGCATCAAGTTTTCCCTGGTGAGCAAAAACTAATCTCTCATCTTTATTTAATCTATTCTTTAGTATATCTATTTGCTGCAAGGTGTTTATAAACACTAACACAGGATTGTTTGTCTTTTCTAACACAGGATTGTTTGTCTTTTTTATTAGTGCCTGCAGATAATCAAATCTTACATTTTTGCCCCGCTGATCAATAATAGAAAGGTCATCACTTGAAAGCAGATCACAAAATTCTAAGTCTTTTAGCTCTAGATCAAGAAAGCTGCTGTTCTGCCAGCTATTCTCTTTTATTTTAAAGGCGAGACGTAAACGCCGATAACGGCATAGTCTAGGCACGATCTCCTGTCCTGAAAAATAGATCGGCTCCAGTATTCTATTCCCTTGTTTTACTTTTAGCTTCAAATGCTCATTATCCTTGCCCACTAAGCGCCAAGAAATTATCTGCCAGTCTTCGCTGGCAAAAACAGGTTCAGGATTCGCTGTCCCGAAAGGCTCTAGTGCCCGAAGCTGTTCTAACAAGTGTTCGCTCAGATCATCGCCAGAAAGCAAACCTTCGATATTAAGACGTGGCCAAAAATCCTTTTCTGTCAGCAGTTCTCGTGCCTGTTCATTGAGCTTTTCTCTTAGGGGCAAAATATTGTCCGCTGGCAAGGTTAATCCGGCAGCCTGCTTGTGTCCGCCAAAACGCTCTAAAAGAGATGCGCATTGTTCCAAGGCTGAAGTGATATGGTAACCAGGGATACTTCGTGCGGAACCCCTTGCGACAGCTTCTTCAATCGTTAACATCACTACCGGGCGCGAAAAATGCTGCACAAGACGTGAGGCAACTATGCCCAGTACTCCCGGGTGCCAACCTTTTTTGCCCAAAACAATAACAAACTCTCCCGGCGCTGCCCGATCTGCTTCCACTATCTTTCGTGCCTCATCAAAAATCTCCCTCTCCAAGATACGCCGCTCTTCATTTTCCTCATGCAACTTCTGCGCTAACCATTTTGCCTTTTCCACATCATTAGTGAGTAATAGCTCCGCTGCAGGCTCTGCTTCACCTAAACGACCTACGGCATTAAGGCGTGGTGCTAGGCCAAAGCTAATATCGGTAGTAGAAAGTTTATTGCTGCTCAACCCGCTAAACTCTTTCAAATATTGCAAACCTGGACGTTTGCTTTTCTCCAGCATTTCCATCCCAAATCTGACTAAAACCCTGTTCTCGTCCAACAGGGGAACAAGGTCTGCGACCGTCCCCAGCGCTACTAGATCCAGGTATTTGCCGGGCTCTAAAACTTGATCACGGCTTTGCAGCAAAGCTGTCACAAGCTTATAGACCACTCCGACCCCGGAAAGCTCCTTCCAGGGATATAGACAGCCTTTCTGTTTAGGATTGAGCACAGCACAGGCTGGAAGCTCACCTTCACTATTTAAAGGTTCGTGATGGTCAGTAACGATTACATCAAGACCGAGTTTCTGTGCCTGCTGAAGCTCAAAGACAGCGTTGATACCGCAATCAACTGTTACAACGAGACTAAATCCTTCCTGCTTAAAGCGCTCCAATTGTTGAACACTCAACCCGTATCCATCAGCAAAACGGTTCGGGAGGAAAAAGTGAACCTCTCCACCGAGGGAAGACAGTGCTT
>JAAZDR010000205.1 GCA_012512705.1 Bacillota bacterium | reverse complement strand
TTCTTTTGGAGATTCTTACCGATAATCGTAACCGTACGGCATCTGAGATACGTAATTTGTTTTCTCGTAATGAGAGCAGCTTAGGTGAAAGCGGCTGTGTTTCCTGGATGTTTCAACGTAAAGGTTACCTGAACATTGCCGCACGGGAAGAAGATGATGAGGACGAAATAATGCTGATGGCTGTAGATGCTGGTGCAGAGGATTTTGAATTAGAAGACGGTTTTTATAATGTGATTACAGCACCTGAGGAACTGGAAATTGTTAAAGATCGGCTGTCAGCTAAGGGATTAGAAATAAGCTCAGCGGAGATAACGATGCTACCGGAGAGTACTGTGCCAATTGAAGATAAGGAAACTGCGGCCAAGGTGTTAAGACTAATAGAAGCTTTGGAAGATCACGATGACGTAAAAAATGTTTACTGCAATTGTGAAATTCCGGAGGAATTTTATCCCGAATAATGCTGCTTTTTGTATAATTTTCCTCAACTTTGGGCAAGCTATGAAAAATTAGATCCTTTTCTGCCCAAAGGAGAGTTACAAATGGCGAAAAAGAAATGGTGGCGTAATTGGTATTGGTGGTTTAGCGCCTTTTGTCTTCTTTTATGCATAGGTGTTTTATTGGTCTTTCATTATGATTTGAACCAGCATTTTAGCTCATTAACTGATATTTTTCAAGGACATAACGCTGAAAGTTCTGAAGGTAATAAAGGTAACAACGGAAATGAAGAAATAATGGTAGAAGACAAACTGGAGCAAAGGTTGATATTCCAAAAGATGTTTCGCTTTTGTTCCCATTATCAGATCACTGATGAAGAAGACTGGCCTGAAGAACTGCATTTTTTAAAGGGTCAAGGTCCCTTTTATTCGCTCGCTAAGGTTGAAGCTGAACTGCCTGAGGGGTGGCAGATTGTAAATTTTTCTGATGAGCTTGTTATTTTCACCTTCCTCGATGATATCTGCTCAGATTGCAGCCAAAAAAAATATCTTGGAATATATGATGGAAAGATTGCCATTTATACTGGTGAACCATCCCAGGGGACTCTTGAAGAAGTTCTTATCTATGAAGTAAAAGATGTGTATAGAAAAGAACTGGAAACAGGAATACCTTTTGAAACTGAAGAGGAAAAACAAATGCTCTTAGAGAATTATACTACTTAAAAAGCCTGAGCGGCTTTTTTTTATGCAGATCTTTTGAATAGAAGAGCGGGGCGTCTATTGATGAAAAAGATTGATTTGAGAGGGCGTTCTTGTCCGTTTCCTGTTATTGAGACGAAAAAGTATTTAGAGCAAGAAATAAAGAAGCTTTATGTACTTCTTGACAGCACCACCGCGCGGGGTAATGTTTCTAAGCTTGCACACAGTTATAAATATTCTGTAAACATTAAAGAGGAAGCGCAGCAATATTGTCTTTATCTGGCAAAGGGTAAAACTGAAGTAAGTAGCGAACAGTCCTGTGTCAATTTGTCAGGTAGTAAAGTAGCCTCTGCTAAAGCGATTCTTATAACTTCGGAATTGTTAGGGCAAGGTTGCGAGGAGTTGGGGAAAATTATTATTCGTGCATTTTTATATGCTTTAGCAGAAAATGATGTTCTCCCAGAGCAGATATTTTTTCTTAATAGCAGGATTAAGCTCACAGTAAAACGTTCACCAGTGCTTAGCATATTAAGGGAGCTGGAGGAAAAAGGCGTAGAAATTTTAGTATGTGGAACGTGTCTCGATTATTATAATTTGAAAGAAAAACTAGCCGTCGGGAAGAGCACAAATATGTATGATATTGCTCAAGTCCTGATGTCAAAAGAGAACATTATTCTGTAATCCGCAGGGAAAAGGATTTTTACAGGTAATTATATAATATATTGTTAGGAGCTGGTCTAGAATGCGGGTTATGGGAATTGATCCTGGCATTGCCATGATAGGGTACGGGATTCTTGAGCGTGGGAGCGGGCAGGGCCGTTGTATAGCTTATGGCTGTATTAAAACAGAATCTAATTGGACTAAGGCTGAACGTCTGGCAAAGATCTATCATGAGGTTGCCGGTATTATTAAACGTTATACACCTGAGCAGGTGGCTTTGGAAGAGCTTTTTTTTAACAAGAATGCCAAAACGGCTCTAACGGTAGGCGAGGCTAGGGGGACAATCATTGTTTCTGCTTTCAATGCTGGATTAAATGTTTATGAGTATACGCCGCTTCAGGTAAAACAAGCTGTTGCTGGTTATGGGCGTGCCAGTAAAGATCAGATTCAAAAGGTGCTCGCGATGATTTTGGGGCTTAAGGATATCCCGAAACCTGTAGATGCTGCGGATGCACTAGCCGTCGCTTTCTGTCACCTCCACTGGTCTAAATGGAGAGAAATAACCGGGAGGCGAAAAGTTTGATCAGTTATTTACGAGGAATTGTCAGGACTTCATCTTCGGAAGCGGCAATTTTGGAGACCGGTGGAATAGGATACGAGGTGTTTATCCCCGCTAGGGCTTCAGTTTATCTGCGCCCAGGAGAAGAAATTGTTCTGTTTACTCATTTAATTGTCAAAGAAGATCATTTTGCACTTTACGGATTCATTAATGAAGAAGAAAGGGATCTTTTCGTCCAACTTCTAGGGGTTTCAGGAGTTGGCCCCAAAGTAGCCCTTTCCCTACTCAGCAGTCTAGAAGTAAGACAGCTTACAGAAGCAATAGGCACCGGAGATCTGAAAACACTTATGTCAGTGCCGGGAATAGGGCGAAAGTCAGCCCAGCGTCTAGTCTTTGAATAAAAGGAAAAACTTCCGGAACATTATTTAACAGCATCAAAGGGAAGACAGGTTGATAGCAAAGTTTTTAATGAGGCTTATGAAGCACTCAGATCCCTAGGATATACACAATCGGAAATAGTCAGTGCCCTAAACAATATCCAGCAAAAATCTATGGATAGTCTAGATGCTGCTAACTTAACCAAGCTGGCCTTGCGCTATCTCGCTTCTCGTTAGGGGGAAAAAAAGATGAAAGAAGAAGAGCGCATTCTTTCCGGCAAGATCCAAGCAGATGAAGAAGAACTATATGAACAGGGGTTAAGGCCGCTTACTTTTGCTGATTATATCGGTCAGGAAAAACTTAAGGAAAAATTAAACATCTATATAAAGGCTGCAAAAAAGCGTAAGGAACCCCTCGATCATGTTCTGCTCTACGGCCCACCGGGTCTCGGGAAAACTACTCTTGCACACATTATTGCTCGCGAAATGGGTGTAAATATTAAACTCACATCTGGTCCTGCTATTGGTAGACCCGGTGATCTGGCTGCTATTTTAACAAACCTTGAAAGCTTTGATGTTCTTTTTATTGATGAGATTCATCGTCTTAATCGCAGTGTAGAGGAGGTTCTCTACCCAGCGATGGAAGACTTTGCAATTGATATTATTATTGGCAAAGGCCCCGGAGCTCGTTCTCTGCGGCTCGATCTTGCCCCTTTTACTCTTATCGGGGCTACAACTAGGGCGGGATCCCTTTCGGCGCCTTTACGAGATCGCTTTGGGGTTGTAGATCGGCTTAATTATTACAATAAAGAAGAACTGTGCCGTATTATTCTCCATACCGCAAAGAAGCTTCAGGTTGCTATTGATCTACGCGGTGCTGATAAAATTGCTACTGCAGCACGAGGAACTCCGCGTATTGCCATACGCCTTTTAAAAAGAGTGCGTGATTTTGCTCAGATTAAGGCGGATAATATAATTAATGAACAGGTTGCCACAGAAGCCCTTGCTATGCTAGAAGTTGACCAAATGGGTTTGGACCAGACTGATCGGCATCTATTACTTTCCCTCGTGCAAAATTTTGACGGTGGACCGGTTGGCATTGATACGCTTGCTGCTTCCATTAACGAAGAGACAGAGACTATTGAAGATGTGTATGAACCTTACCTGATGCAGATCGGTTTTCTAAATCGTACTCCGCGGGGAAGGGTGGCAACAGAGCAGGTATATGATTACCTTAAAATTGAGATTAATAAAGATAAACAACAAAAGCTTTGGAAATAATTTTACCGGAGGAAGGTTTTTAAATGGAGGCATTAGGTAGAATTCTTATATCCTTAGGAATTTTAATTACTGTTGTTGGCGGTTTGCTCCTTTTATTTTCCCGTCTAGGTATCGGGCGTCTTCCAGGCGATATATATATCCAAAAGGGAAATTTTGTCTTCTATTTTCCATTAATGACCGGAATAACTATCAGCATAATTTTGACCCTTCTATTTAGTCTTCTTCGCCGTTAGTGCATATGTATAATAATAGGGCTTGAGATAAAGTATAATTAGATAAGGAAAATATATAGATTATGGATATAAGGGATTTTGATTATTATTTGCCGCAAAACCTTATTGCTCAGAATCCTCTTCAAAAAAGGGATCAATCACGGCTTCTCGTTCTCGATCGCCAACAGCGATCAATAGAACATCGGTATTTTTATGAAATTATAGATCTTTTGTGCCCGGGAGACCTCCTCGTTTTTAATGACTCTAGGGTTATTCCGGCTCGTCTTTACGGCAGGCGGGCAGATACCGGCGGAAAGCTAGAGGTTCTACTCTTACATCCTTTGAAACCAGACAACTGGGACACATGGGAAGCACTAGTTAAACCTAGTAAAAGAGCGCGTCCAGGGATACGATTTGTTTTTGGCGAGGGATTGCTCGAAGCAGAGGGGAGCAGCGCTACTACTGAAGGACATAAAATTCTTCGTTTTTACTATACAGGGAAGTTTGATCAGCTTCTGGAAAAGCTCGGAGAGATTCCGCTTCCACCTTACATAAAAGAGCATTATTTAGAAGATAAAGAACGCTACCAAACTGTTTATGCACGTAAGAAAGGTTCAGTTGCTGCGCCGACAGCAGGATTGCACTTTACAAAGGATATACTTAACGCTCTCAGAGCAAAAGGTGTAAAGACTGTTTTTCTTACCCTACATGTTGGTGCGGGAACCTTTAGGCCGATAAAGGAAAAAGACCCTGCGAATCATCAGATGCATAGTGAATATTATTGCCTTGAACATCATGTTGCCAAAGCTGTTAATAAAGCAAAGAGGGGGAAACACAGAGTAATTGCTGTTGGGACTACAAGCTGCCGGGTTTTGGAAGCGTGTGCCGTTGCTAGTGGGGTGGTGAATCCCTCTGAAGGCTGGACGGATCTTTTTATTTATCCTGGATACCAATTTAAAATTGTAGATTCACTGCTTACTAATTTCCACCTGCCACGCTCCACATTATTGATGTTGGTTTCCGCTTTTGCCGGCCGAGAAATGGTTATTGATGCTTACAAAGAAGCAATTGCCCAAAAATACCGTTTTTATAGTTTTGGAGATTGTATGTTTATATGTTAATGTTGACAAGAGGGGGCAAATAATATACTCTTATGTAGCAGGTGGAAAAAATGGCCATAAAATTTGAACTACAAGATCAGGATGGAAAGGCTCGCACGGGGTGTATACATACAGCGCACGGCAAGATAGAAACCCCAGCCTTTATGCCTGTTGGTACACAAGCCACTGTTAAAGCAATGAGTCCCCAAGAGTTAGAAGAAGTAGGGGCGCAAGTTATTCTCAGCAATACATATCACCTTTATCTCCGTCCCGGCCAAGAAATTATTGCCCGGGCAGGAGGTCTTCATAAGTTTATGAACTGGAGCGGCCCAATATTGACTGACAGTGGCGGCTTTCAGGTATTCAGTCTAGGTGATTTCAGGTCTATTGAAGATAACGGAGTTTGGTTTCGTTCCCATCTTGATGGCTCAAAACATTTTTTGACACCGGAAAAGGCTACACGTATCCAGAATGTACTTGGTGCAGACATTATAATGGCATTTGATCATTGTCCTCCTTATCCCAGTTCTAGAGAATATATAGAGGGTGCGGTGGAGCGCACAAGCCGCTGGGCGTATCGCTGTTTAGAAACACATGCTAATCCCGAGCAGAGTCTTTTTGGTATTGTTCAGGGAGGAGAATATCCTGATTTGCGTCGCCAAAGTGCTCTTGACTTGATAAAGATGGATTTTCCAGGTTATGCTATCGGCGGCCTTAGTGTTGGCGAACCTAAAGAATTAATGTATAAAGTACTTGATTTTACTGTTCCCTTGTTACCGAGGGAAAAACCTCGTTATCTTATGGGTGTAGGCTCTGCAGATGCACTTTTAGAAGGGGTAATGCGTGGAATTGATCTCTTTGATTGTGTCTTACCGACCCGTATTGCTCGTAATGGGCGAATTATGACAGAAAGAGGGGATTTGACAATGCGCAACGCTCTTTATAGCACTGATTTCCGTCCACTGTACCCTGATTGTGACTGCTACGTTTGCCAGCATTATACGCGCGCTTATGTGCGCCATCTGTTGAAAGCGAATGAGATTATGGGGTTGCGCCTTGCTACATATCATAATCTTTACTTTTTGAGCAGGTTTATGCGCAAAATTCGCGAAGCAATCAAAGCAAAAAAGCTTAAGGAATTTTACCATCAGTTTTGGCAGCGTTTTAAAGATAGGCAAAAATAATTCATTATCAGAGGAGGATTAAGATGGAACAACTTGCAGGATTAGGATTTCTACCTATTATCCTTTTATTTGTTCTTTTTTACTTCATGCTTATCAGACCTCAGCAGAAGCAGCAAAAACAGCGCCAAGAAATGATCAATAATTTGAAGAAAGGCGATCGGGTGATTACTATAGGTGGCATCCACGGGCTAATCACAGATATAAGTGAAAATGAAGTAACTTTGAGAGTAGCTGATAACGTAAATATCAAATTTAACAAAAACGGTGTTGGACAGGTTATTAATGACGAAGAATAATACATATTTCCTCCCCGGCATTCATAAACATTTAACAGTAGACTGCCGGAGGTGGGAAATTTTGCTTGGCATCGTACGTAGGCCAAGTGGGAGAAGACTGGTAAAAGAAGATACTCCACCCTTATTTGTAGTTGCCAAAGGCGTTATTTATGGCTTGTTTATCTCATTGTTATTGCTGATTATTATTTCTTTGCTAATTAATTTTACTGCTTTATCAGAGACTCTTGCTCCATATTTAATTTTTGTTGCCAGTTTAATAGGAATTTTGTCGGGATCTGCCTTTGTTGGAAGACGCATAGGAGAAAAAGGGTGGCTTAACGGGGGCTTAACCGGACTGACTTTTGTGGTTATTCTTTTAGCTTTTGGCTTTGTTCTAGAAGATTTAACCTTTGGTCTACAGACGATAACGAAGCTTTTTCTGGGGTTTGCTTTCGGAGCCATTGGGGGGATGATTGGTATCAATGCTTAACGCGGGTTTCCCGCGTTTTTTTATTCTTGCACAGCTAATAGGCGTACATTCTATATAAACAAGCCCCTCTCTTTTTTTATCTTTCATGAGTTTATGACAACCTGGAAAAATAAGAACACTGATGTTTAAAAAGTTGAGGGTTGTGTGTTATAATGAAAGCAAATTACATGGGGAGGATGATTTACCTTGCGTCATATCAAGACTATCAATAGAAAAACAAATTTTAAGGAAGTAAAAGGGGGTTGCCGGGAGTGCCAGACATCCTGTCAGTCAGCTTGTAAAACATCTTGCACGGTTGGCAACCAAATTTGCCGTCAGAAAGAAAATTAAAAGTAGTCCTTAAAGGCTACTTTTTTCTTTGTCAAGAATGGAGTGGGGTTGATGGGGGACGTTCACAGCTTTAGATACAAAGACCTTTATCTCGTATTGGATGTGGAGAGTAACTGCCTGCACGCTGTTGATGAGCTGGCTTTCGAAGCTATTGATTTATTGAATAAAGGATTAAGCTGGTCGCAATGCTGTCAAAGTCTAGCAAAATACTATGCTGAAGCAGATGTGGAAAACGTTCTTACAGAACTCAAGACCCTTGTCGAAAAAGGGATGCTTTTTAGTAAAAAGATGTCAGAGATTGACGGGGAGGAAAAACTAGTTAAAGCGCTCTGCCTTCACGTCGCACATGCCTGCAATCTACGTTGTCAATATTGCTTTGCTGATGCAGGCAGCTTTGGCGAAGATCAGTTCCTTATGACTCTAGAAGTTGGGCAGAAAGCAATTGATTTCCTCCTTGAAGCCTCAGGTGAGCGGCGGCACTGTGAAGTTGATTTTTTCGGAGGCGAGCCACTGTTAAATTTTGATGCAGTCAAAAAGTTGACAAGATACGGTTATCAGAAGGCTAGGAAAAAAGGGAAAATTATCCAGTTTACATTGACCACTAATGCCGTGCTCATGAACGAGGAGGCAGTGCGCTTTCTTAAAGCAAATAATTTTCAAGTGATCCTTAGCCTCGATGGACGTCCTGAAGTACACGATACGATGCGCTATGATGGCAGAGGCCGGGGAAGCCATGCTGCTGCTCTCTCAGGAGTGCGTCGATTTTTAGACGGGAGTGTAGAGAACAATTATTATATACGTGGCACCTTTACTGCGCAAAACCTTGATTTTAGTAATGATATTCGGTATTTAGTTGAACAAGGGTTCAAACGGATTTCCTTGGAACCAGTAGTAGCCCCCCCTGATCAAAGCTATGCGCTTAAGGAAGAACATTTGGCACGGTTGAAAAAAGAATATGAAATGGTAGCAGATCTCTATCTCCAAAAAGCGCAAGAGGATCAGCCTTTTGAATTTTTCCACTTTAATATTGATCTTGAACGAGGACCTTGCCTTGTTAAACGTTTATCAGGCTGCGGTGCGGGAAAGGAATACCTAGCGATAACACCGCATGGGGAGATTTATCCCTGCCACCAGTTTGTCGGCCAAAGGCAATTTTTAATGGGCAACGTTTTGCTGGAAAACTCTTTTCGTTTTCTCCCGGAATCTTCATTCCCGGCCGCTGGACCGCTAGTCGGGGAATGCCGTCAATGCTGGGCACGCTATCATTGTGGCGGGGGCTGCCGCGCTAATGCTTATTTTGTTAACGGAGATCTCAAGCGTCCATATGCGTTAGGGTGTTCACTGCAGAAAAAAAGACTGGAATGTGCTCTCTACATTAAAGCAAAGCGGCACTTAGAAGCGGAAGATCAATAAAATAGGTTGACAGAAGGAGGCCACATGAGTTATGGATGATCTCTTTAGCTACAGCCGCCAGGAGCGCGCTCGTCGAGAAGCTCCTCTGGCTCAGCGTATGCGGCCCCGCAACCTGGATGATTTTCTCGGCCAGGAAAATATTCTTGGAAAAGGGAAACCCCTTCGCCGTGCGATTGAGGAGGACAGGCTAACGTCACTGATTTTTTACGGTCCGCCGGGGACGGGTAAGACATCCCTGGCGCGAATCATTGCCTCTACTACAAAAGCTTATTTCGTCCAGTTAAACGCTTTGACTTCCGGCGTAAAGGATGTGCGAAAGGTTATTAAGGAGGCTGAGGAGCGTTGGGGGTTGGAGGGCAAGCGGACAATCCTTTTTATTGACGAGATTCACCGCTTCAATAAGGCCCAACAAGATGCGCTGCTCTCAGCGGTTGAGGAGGGGACAATAATTTTTATTGGGGCGACAACCGAAAACCCTTATTTTTCGGTTAACGCTCCGCTTCTATCTCGTATTCGGCTCTATACTTTTGAGTTAATAACAGATGACGATATTGAAAAGCTTCTGAAAAAGGCGCTGGACGATAAGGAAAGAGGTTTGGCTAGCCTGAATCCGGAAGTTGAAGAAGAGGCGTTGAGGCACATTATTAATTTTGCCAACGGTGATGCTCGTGTAGCCCTCACGGCTTTAGAGTTGGCAGTCAATTTCTCTCCTATACAGGATAAAAAACGCCTGGTAACTTTGGAAACAGCTGAAAATGCATTGCAGAAAAGAGCTTTGCTCTATGACCGTGGAGGCGATAACCATTATGATGTGACTTCCGCTTTTATCAAATCAATCCGTGGTTCTGATCCTGATGCTGCTTTATATTGGTTGGCACGAATGCTAGAGGGTGGTGAGGATCCGCTATTTATCGCTAGGCGGCTGGTTATCAGCGCTGCTGAAGATATTGGAAATGCTGACCCTCAGGCACTAGTGGTAGCGAATGCTGCGGCACAGGCGGTGCAATTAATTGGACTGCCTGAAGGACGTATTCCTTTGGCACAAGCGGTCACCTATCTGGCAACTGCACCCAAAAGCAATGCTGCATATATAGGCATTGAAAAAGCATTAACCGATGTGCGCAAGGGAAGGGCTGAACCTGTGCCTCCGCACTTACGTGATACTCATTATGAAGGAGCAAAGCACCTGGAACATGGGGTGGGTTACAAATATCCGCATAATTATCCTGGTCACTTCGTCCCTCAGCAATACTTCCCCTCCGCCCAGACTAATAGACATTATTATTTCCCCAGTGATTACGGGTTTGAAAAAGAGATTAAAAAACGCCTACAGTACTGGCAGCGCAAGAAGGATGAAACACAAAATGAGGGTGATTGAGAAAATGGATGATCAATATTTGACTGTTGCTAGGGCGGCAAGAGCGAAGATTCGTGTGGGGGCCTGTCGCTTTATCGCTTCCATTGCTCCGTGTGCCGATGAAGCAGAGGCTAAAGAGTTTATAAAACGTGTACAGTATGAGTTCCATGATGCTACACACAATGCTTATGCCTACCGTTTGGGATTGGACGGAGCCCTTGCACGCTGTGATGATGACTGGGAACCCGCTGGCAGTTCCGGACCGCCTATGTTACAGGCATTAGAGACTCACGGGCTTGTCTATACAGTTGTCGTCGGTACGCGTTATTTTGGCGGTGTGAAACTAGGCATAGGCGGCCTTGTCCGTGCTTATAGATCCTGTGCTGAAGCGGGAATAAAGGCTGCTGGAATCTGTAAGAAAACGCTGATGAAACCACTGCGCATAGTTGTTTCCTATGATAACTTAGGCACTGTGTTGCGGGCAATTTCATCTTTTGGCGGTGAACTCAAGGAACAGGATTTTGGTGAAGAGGTATGCGTTCACTGTTTGATTCGCGCTAGCAGGCAGGACTCCTTTGCTAAACACCTTGTAGAGCAGACGAGCGGGAAAGTTCGGATTGAAAAAAAATAAGCGGGGAATATTAATTAAGCGTCGGCATAAGTGGAATTCCTTTTGAAGTGGTGATCGGATGGCAATAAAAGGAAAAGTTTTAGTCGCTATGAGCGGAGGAGTTGACAGCTCCGTTGCAGCTGCTTTATTGAAAAAGCAGGGCTATGATGTAATAGGAGTAACGATGAGATTGTGGTTCGATCCCGGGGCTGAGGACGAAAGCGAAAAAAATGCCCGCGGCTGCTGTCCACGAGAATTGATAAATGATGCTCTTCGTGTGGCAAATAAACTAGAAATACCGCACTATGTGCTTAATTTAAAAGAAGATTTTCAAAAGTACGTTGTCGATTATTTTGTCAAAGGATATCTCGAGGGCCGTACCCCTAACCCATGTATCGCCTGTAACTGCTACGTGAAATTTGATATCCTACTGAAAAAAGCCCTTGCCCTAGGTGCTGATTATATAGCTACCGGACATTACGCCCGAAGCGGTTATGATAGAGAGAAGAAACGTTATTATTTAAAAAAATCCTGTGATTTGGTTAAGGACCAAACCTATATTCTTTACAATCTCACACAAAAACAGCTTTCACACACGCTTTTCCCTTTAGGTGACTTCCGTAAGGAAGAAATCCGTCGCTTGGCAAAGGAGTTTGGCTTATCAGTGGCTGATAAACCTGACAGTCAAGAAATTTGTTTTATCCCGGGTAATGATTACCGTTCCTTTTTGCGTCGTATGGCACCGGATTCAGCGCGGCCTGGACCTATTGCCGACCGTTCAGGTCGTCGGTTGGGGACTCATAAGGGGGTTTCTTTTTACACAGTTGGACAGCGTAAAGGGCTGGGCTTGGCTACCGGAACCCCTATGTATGTTACGGATATAATCCCAGAAAGAAATACAGTTGTTGTTGGGCCGCGTTCAGAAACCTATAGTATTGGTTTAATTGCTGGAGACCTCAACCTT
>JAAZDR010000326.1 GCA_012512705.1 Bacillota bacterium | reverse complement strand
TAAAGCAGGTCCGGTGGGGTGGCCTGACGGTGCCCGCGGACAGGGGGAAGGCTGAGGAGCCGTACCGGCCAGCGGGCTGACCAATAGGCGGACGCTGCTTTAAACCAGGCCGGGTAGAGGAAGCTGCGCGCGCTTTTTAGGATTTTTTTAAGGGATTTTTTATTCATGAGACATCCTCCCCTTCTGTTCCCCTCTTTTTGTTAAGAAAGCGGCTGAAGAGATCGAGGATCCAGCTGATTTCCCGGACGCGGAAAAGGTAGAGCAGGAAGAAGTAAAAGGCAGCGGCGGCAGCGATTACAGCGCCCATGACTAAGAAGCGGGTGATGGTGCCCGGCGCCAAGTAAGGGGCCAAGAACGGCAGTCCGAGGTGCAGGGCGAGGCCCATGAGCAGGGCAGCGGCGAGGCAGCGCAGGGTAACGCTCAGAAGGTGTTTCCCGCCGAGGTGGCCTAAGCGGCGCCAGAGCAGGTAGAGCAGGAAGAAAGCGGCGAAGGCGCCGGAGAGGCTTGTGCCCAAAGCGATGCCGCCGTGAGAGAGCGGGCGGATCAAAAGGTAGTTGAAAACGGCGTTGAGGCCGACCATGCCGAGAGCAGCGAGCATCGGCGTGCGGGTATCTTTGAGGGCAAAGAAAGAGCGTTCGAGAAAGTAGCGCAGGCCTAAGAAAGGGAGCCCCAAAGAGTAAAAGGCAAGGGCAACAGCGGTGAGGCTGGTGTCCCGGGCCTCAAAGGCGCCCCGCTCAAAAACGAGGCTGACGATCGGTTCACGCAGGACAATGAGGCCCACAGTCATGGGCAGTAAAAAGATCTGGATCAGGAGCAGGCCGCGGCGAAGCTGCTGGCGGTAGCCGTCGAGATCGCCGCTGCTGTAGTAGTCCACAAGCAGCGGGTAGAAGACGGTGATCAGGGCGAGGACAATGATGTTATAGGGCAGGTTGTAGAGACGGCTGGCATAGCTCAGCACTGCGATCCGCCCGACAGGGAGAAAGGAGGCGAAGATGCGGTCTACCATGATCTTGAACTCAAAAGCGCCGCTGGCTAAGATGATCGGCGGCATCAGTTTAAGGATCGCCTTCAGGCCCGGATGCCGCCAGTGGATCTTCCCGCCCCGGGGCATGAGCTTCCAGAAGGCCGGGAGCTGGATAAAGAACTGGCTGCTGAAAGCGAGCAGCGTGCCCCAGGCCAGCCCTCTGACGCCGTAGAGGGCGCCGAGGAGGAGCGCGGAAAAGATGATCAGCAGGTTATAAGGAATGCCGATCGTTGCCGGGGCGAGAAAAGAATAGTGCGCATGGAGGACGCTGGTTACCAGTCCGGCCAGGCCGAGGAAAAAAATGCTCGGCAGGATGATGCGCGTGAGCACCAGGGAGAGGCTGAACAGTTCCTGCTCAAAACCGGGGGCGATCAGGCGCACGATCAGCGGGGCAGCAAGCGTTCCAACGATCGTGAGGAGGAGCAAAAAGAGCGAGAAGGCGGCAAAAGCGGTTTTGACCAGCGATGCCCCCTCTTCTTTCCCCTTGTAGTCCCCGTAAATGGGGATAAAAGCGTTACGCACCGCGTCGCGGAAGGCGACAAAGAGGAAGCTGGGGATGAAAATGGCCACGAGGTAAGCGTCTGCCTCTGCCAAAGCGCCGAAACGGTAAGCGATGGACATCTCCCGGAAAAAACCGAGCAGGCGGCTGAGGATATTAAAGACGACGACGAGGGCCGTCCACTTTATGACCCCGTCAGCGTTTTTTTCTCTGGAGGAGCTGTTTAGCGGCAATATTCAACAGCCTCCCTCAAGCAGGAGGCAATATAGGCGATATCGTCCTCCGACAGGTTATTGTAAAAAGGCAGGGCAAGGGTAGTGCGGGCAACTTTTTCCGTAAGGGGCAGGTCCCCATCCTGGCAGCCGAGTTCGCGCTTGTAAAAAGGCAGGAGGTGTATCGGGCAGAAATAGGGTTTGCAGGAGATCCCCCGCTCCTGCAGGTAGTGAAGCGTACGGTCGCGGTCGATCCCTTCCTCCAGGCGAATGACATAGACAAACCAGCTTATTTTTACGTCCGGTTCCCGGTGCGGGACCCTGACGCCGGGGATCTCGGAAAGGAACCGGTTATATTTTTCGGCGACCCGTTCCCTCTTTTCGAGGATCTCGTCAAGGCGTTCGATCTGGGCGAGGCCGAGGGCAGCGGAGAGCTCGTCGAAGCGGTAGTTGAAGCCGAGGCGTTCATGATCGAACCATCCCCCGCCTTCGCTGCGTCCCTGGTTGCGCAGGGTGCGCGCTAAGCGGTATAGTTCCGGGTTGTCGGTAACGATCGTTCCTCCTTCGCCGGTGGTGATCTGCTTGTTGGGATAGTAGGCGAAAACTGCACCGTCGCCCAGCTTTCCTGCGGGTATCCCGCGGCGGGAAGCGCCGATGGCTTCGCAGGCGTCTTCGATCACTTTGAGGTTGTGCCTGCGGGCGATCTCGTTAATCGCTTCCATATCCGCCGGGCGGCCGAAGACGTGTACAGGAAGGATCGCCTTTGTGCGCGGGGTGATCTTCTCTTCAATGCGGGCGGGATCGATGTTTAGGGTCTCCTCGTCGATCTCGGCAAAGACCGGTTTAACGCCTTCAAACAAGAGGCAGTTGGAGGAGGCGATAAAGCTGAAGGAGGTGGTGATCACCTCATCGCCTGCACCGAGGCCCAGGGCGCGGACGAGGATATGCAGGCCGGCGGTCCCGCTGCTGACCGCTACAGCATAGCGGGTTCCGGCGACCGCAGCGACCCGTTCTTCAAATTTTTCGATCATCGGCCCCATACTCAGGTAGGGGGTGTGGAGTACTGCCATTACTTTTTGGCGCTCATGATCCGTTATATCAGGGCGCGCCAGCGGTATAGTTCTTTTTTTCATCGGTCACTGATCCTCCTCAACAATATTATTGCTGCGCAGGTGATTAAGGACAGCGAGGGCATAACCGAAAAGAGCCCAGATAAATGTCAGGTAAGTGATCCGGCTGGAGCTGATCGAGGCTAAGGTAAAGCCGACAAGGGCGAGGAGCAGCGGCTCGACCAGGAAGCGGACGGCCTCCCCTCCCCGGCGCCAGTAGAGGTAGAGGTTGAGAAAGAGGGTGATGTAAAACAGGATAAAAGCGATAAAGATTATCGCGCCGTAGCCGACCAGCAGGTCAAACCACCAGTTGTGCATGTTCACAATACCGCGGGTATCAAAGACCGGGTTGTGTGCCATATGGTATTCGACATTGCCGGCACCGACGCCGAAAAAACGGGACTGGAAGAGGAAAAGGAGCCCGTTTTGGATCAGGTTCAGGCGCACGAATACAGAGCCGTAGTCGAGGGAGAAGCCGGCGATCAGCTGCGAAAGCTGCGAAGAGAAAATGTTCCAGGCGCGGATGTAGGTGCCCGGCGAGGCGAGGAAGGTAAGGAGTCCGCCGCCCAGGGCTAAAGCAGCAAGTTTGAGTTTGCCGGCGCCGCGCAGCAGGAAGAAATAAAAAAAGAAGAGCTGCAGGCCCAAGGAGAGGTAGTTAGCGCGGGAGCGCGTCTCTACCAGTATATATAAGAGCAGGGGGATAAAAGCGACCGCTGCCAGGCGGGGCAGCCCCTGTTTATAGCGCGCCAGGGCGAGGAAGAAAGGGAAGCTCAGCGCTAGAAAAGTGGCAAAGTCGTTCTGGTTGTGGAAGACTGCCGTGGGGATCTGCCGCAGGTGGGGCGCATATTCGTTGATCTTTGAAATCGGCAGGTGAAGGCCGGTTATATTTTCAAAGAGGGCGAAAAGAAGGAATGCCCCTGCCATAACCAACCACAGTTTGTAAAGGGATGAAATATCCCTTGGGGTGCGGATATAGTAAACGGTAAAGAAGATCAGCAGGAAAGATAAAAAGAAGAAGAGCAGATCGCTGATCGCTGCGAACTTGTCCGGAGCCCAGGCAAGGGAGATAAAGGCATAAAAAAACCAGAAGGCAAAGAAGAAGAGATAGTCCTGAACATAGATCGGCTCCAGTTCCAGGGAGCCGCTGAACAAGAGGCCGGCTAAAAAAACTACTGCAGATACCAGCATCAGCAGACGAAAAGGGGTGACGGAGATCCCGGCGAGGGAATAGGTTAATAAAGAGTTTCCCATAAAGCCGGCAGTGAGGCTGATAAACAGCAGATCGCGGCACAGCCCGTCGAGGGAACGGGACAGGTGTTTGAGCAGCAGGCAGGCGAGAACACCGGCCACAAGGATCAGGTTCCCTACCAGGGCATGGAGCAGGCCGGCAGCTAATGCGGCAGCGGCTACCAGCATCCAGGCAAAGATCACCAGCGCCGGGTTGTGAGTATATAACTGCAGCTGTTGGCTGAGGGCTGTGGT
Source organism: Bacillota bacterium (assembly GCA_012512705.1). Lineage (GTDB taxonomy): Bacteria > Bacillota > Dethiobacteria > DTU022 > JAAZDR01 > JAAZDR01. The sequence continues at coordinate 1,200 of JAAZDR010000326.1, read as the reverse complement.
TTTGCTTTTCATTGGCTGAGATCACCGTGTTCCTTCTTTGCTTTTTCCCAGAAGTAGTGGGCGCAGATGACAAAGACGCCGAAACCGAGGCCGAGGACAACAGCAACGGCGAGGAGGAGCTCTGCCTGCAGGGAGCGGTCGTCGACGGCGGGGTCGGTGACTAGGATCACTGATTCGACTTCAGGGCGTGAGATGCTCTTCAGTTCTTCAATTTCGGTCTCCCTCTGCTTGATGGTGCTGAGAATTACTGCCTGGCGGTGAGCAAGGTCAGCATAATACGGATCAACGATAGTTTCTCCCGGAAGCTGGCTGATAAATACCCTGTCTTCTGCTTCGAGTTGGCTGAGTTCTTCTTCTACCAGTCCGAGCTGAAGGTTGAGGGAATTTATATCGCGCTGCGCTGTCTCAATAAGGTTTTTGCGCAGCTCTTCAAAATAATGTCCGCGGTAGCCGTCGATATTTTCATGCACGGCAGCGAGAATACTCTCTACCTGCACCTCGATATTTTGGGCATCGTCAACGCGGTATTTGACCGTTACATTCTGCTTCTCAAGGGTGATATTGACTACGGGAGGAAGGCCCAGTTCCGGGCTGCGCTCCCGAGCAAGGGAGATCGACTGCTCCAGCAATAAGAACAGCTTCCCGTCATCGGGTACGAGGGCGCTGCTGTAGCCGTTGAAGAGGCTTTTTAGGTAAGCGGATTGGTAGTGTTCAGTCTGCAGCGAAACGTTGGGAACGCGCAGGTTAAGCCCTACATCATAGCTGCTCTGGAGGAAAAAGTTGGTAAAGAGCAGTCCGCAGGCTAAGAATACGATGACTGAAATGATTACAATCCAGATTTTGCGAAGGATAACGTAAAATACCTCGGTAAGTTTTATATCTTCCACAGTATACACTCCTATCAAAGTTTGTCACGCAGCAGGGAACGGTATATTTTCTCCATCCGTGCGGCATTCTCCTGCCAGTCAAAATGTTTCTCCACCCACTGCCGCGCCTGGAGGCCCATGGCGCGTCTTTGATCCGGAGAATCTGCGAGCTGCAGCAGCTGTGCAGCAAGGGCTTCCGGATCTGCAGGGGGGGCAAATAGGCCCCCTACCCCTTCCCTGACCACTTCCCGCAGGCCTCCGACGTCAGAGGCAACTACGGTGATGCCGCAGGCCTGGGCGTCCAAAGCAGCGACGCCGAAAGACTCGCTCAGGC